>CAMCII010000013.1 GCA_945874505.1 Bordetella parapertussis
ACTAGGAATCACATGAACATCGACTATCTCAAACGCATTTTGACATCTAAAGTGTATGACGTGGCGATTGAAACACCGCTCGATCGCGCCCCGCAACTATCAGCGCGCCTTGGCAACACCATTCTACTTAAGCGCGAAGATACCCAACCCGTCTTTAGCTTCAAACTGCGCGGTGCCTACAACAAAATGGCACATTTGCCTCGTGCAAACCTTGCGCGCGGGGTCATCGCGGCTTCGGCAGGAAACCACGCACAAGGGGTAGCACTTTCGGCACAACGCTTAGACTGCAAAGCCACCATCGTGATGCCCACCACCACTCCTGCAGTCAAAATCGACGCTGTGCGCGCACTCGGCGCACAAGTTGTTTTGCATGGGGATAGCTTTAGCGATGCCTATGCCCACGCTCTGACGCTCGAAAAAAAGCATCACTTCACCTTTGTGCACCCCTTTGACGACCCCGATATCATCGCCGGACAAGGCACCATCGGCATGGAGATCCTGCGCCAACATGCTGGCCCGATTGACGCGATTTTTGTCGCCATTGGTGGTGGCGGCCTGATTAGTGGCATCGCAGCTTACGTCAAACAGTTGCGTCCCGACATCAAAATTATTGGCGTGCAAACGGTTGACTCTGACGCAATGGTAAAAAGCGTGCGCGCGGGTCGTCGGATTACTCTCGCAGAAGTGGGCTTGTTTTCAGACGGTACTGCGGTCAAGCAAGTGGGTGTCGAGACCTTTCGCTTAGTGCGCGAGTATGTCGATGACTTTGTCATCGTCGATTCCGATGCGATCTGCGCCGCGATCAAAGATGTCTTTCAGGACACCCGCTGCGTGCTTGAGCCCGCAGGGGCGTTGGCGTTGGCCGGTGCCAAGCATTACGCACTCGAGCACAAGCTTCAGGGCAAGACTCTGGTCGCCATTGCCTGCGGTGCCAACATGAACTTTGACCGCTTACGCTTCGTGGCCGAACGCGCCGAGGTTGGCGAAGCACGTGAGGCGATCTTCGCAGTCACGATGCCCGAGCAGCGCGGAAGCTTTCGTGCATTTTGCGAATTAATCGGCAACCGCAGCGTGACCGAATTTAACTACCGCATCTCTGATGTGCACGTAGCGCATGTCTTTGTAGGAATTCAGGTCGCGGATGCGAACGAACCCACACAAATTGCAAAAAACTTTCGCAAGCATGGCTTTGCCACGCTCGATCTCACCCACGACGAAATGTCGAAAACGCATCTGCGTCATATGGTTGGCGGACACTCGGCGCTAGCCAGCAATGAACTGCTTTATCGCTTCGAGTTTCCAGAGCGCCCAGGGGCCCTGACGCGCTTTTTGCAATCGATGAAACCCGACTGGAATATCAGTCTGTTTCATTATCGCAATCAGGGTGCAGCGTATGGTCAGGTGTTGATCGGCATGCAAGTGCCGCACGGCAGCAAAAAGGCCTTCAAAGCCTTTTTGGATGAGCTCGGGTATCCGTACTTCAACGAGTCCGAAAATCCTGTCTACAAACTATTTTTGTAGTTTGCGCCCAAGCTTACGTCAAGCGAACTATCGCTCAAGCGAGCGTCTGCGCTTGTTTAATCGACAAACTCACAGACGCTAAAAAATGGCGTATCAGTTTGAGCGATTAGCGCCGAGCCCCCTAGGGCAGGCAGGTTCACTACTGCCGCGGCCTCGGCAACATTGCCCCCGAGTTGTTGCAACAACTTAATCGCGGCCAGCATGGTACCTCCAGTTGCAACGAGATCGTCAACCAATAACACGCGCTGCCCAGGCTTAATTGCGTCTTCATGCACCTCGACGGTCGCTTCGCCGTACTCAAGCGAGTAGGGCTGTGCCACGGTCTTAAACGGCAATTTGCCCGCTTTGCGCACTGGTACGAAGCCGACGTTCAACGCATAGGCTAACGCGCTGCCAAAAATGAAACCACGCGCGTCAATCCCAACCACCGCGTCAAGCCGATTGCGCATGTGCCGATAGACAAACATATCAATGAGCGCACGAAAGGCTCGGGGATCTTGCATCATGGGTGTGATATCCCGAAACATCACCCCTGGCTTTGGCCAATCGGGCACAGTGCGGATGAGTCCGCGCACCAGATCCTTGGGGTCTTGATAGGGAATTGGCGTAATCATCAAACAGCACTCCGCTTTAAAAAATAAGTAAAAAACCTATGCGCACTAAATTAAACCCGCAGACCTATAGAATACGCTAGCGGCGCCCCAACAGGGCGCCGAACCGTTTAAACTCAGTCCATGACAAGCTCAGATTCACGCCTGCCCTCAAAAGCGCTCCATCAGTCAGCGACGCTGACTTCTGCCCGACACACCCTCGAGCTCGAGGCCCAGTCGATTCTGGCGCTCAAAGCGCGCCTGGGCGCCGAGTTTGTTCAGGCCGTCGAACTCATCCTCGCCTGCCAAGGGCGCGTGATTGTCTGCGGCTTAGGTAAAACGGGCCACATCGGGCGCAAGATTGCTGCCACGCTGGCCTCAACCGGAACACCGTCTTTTTTTCTTCACGCCGCTGAAGCCGTGCATGGTGACATCGGGATGATCGGTGCTCAAGATCTTTTGGTGGCCTTATCGTATTCAGGCGCAGGACAAGAAGTCCTGTCTATCTTGCCGGCGGCGCACCGCCTTGGAGTCAAGGTCATCGCCATGACCGGCAATCCGCACTCAGAGCTTGCTCGTCTGGCCGAAGTGCACCTTGATGTTGGGGTTGAACAAGAGGCCTGCCCACTGAACCTGGCGCCCACCTCTAGCACGACCGTCTCGCTAGCGATGGGCGACGCCCTGGCGGTCGCGTGCCTGCAGTCACGCGGCTTTGGCCCCGAGGATTTTGCCCGATCGCACCCAGGCGGCTCACTCGGCCGAAAACTTCTGACCCGCGTGTCTGACGTCATGCGCAGCGGTCACGCCTTGCCGACAGTTCCCGCCACCGCGACGATGTCTGAAGCGCTTGAAGAGATGTCGCGCAAAGGGATGGGGATGACTGCGGTGCTGAATCCTCAGGGCAAGGTCCTTGGAATCTTTACCGACGGTGACTTGCGCCGTCTCATCGAACGCGAGGGCGATATTCGTTCACTCACTGTCACGTCTGGTATGACACCCAATCCACGACATATTAGTGCCGATGCCTTGGCAGTTGACGCCGCGCTGATTATGGACAATCATCGACTGAACCACATGTTGGTCTGTCAGGACGATGGCGTGTTGTCGGGTGCTGTGCATATGCATGACCTGATGGCCGCAAAAGTGATCTAGAGCCACACAACATATGAAGCGTTCACTCCCTATTACCCACCCCGCCGAGGCCCTGATTCTGGCTCGGATCGACCCGTCGGTGCGTGCGCGACTACAACGCCTCAAACTCATGGTGTTCGATGTCGACGGGGTACTAACAGACGGAGGACTCTGGTACACCGAGCAGGGCGAGACCCTGAAACGCTTTCATGCCCTGGATGGCCATGGCTTAAAAATGCTGGCAGTCAGCGGGATTCAAGTCGCCTTAGTGACTGGCCGCGAGAGCCCGATCATCGCTCGACGCGCTGCCGAGTTAGGCTTAGGTGCCGTGATGCAAAACGTACGCGACAAAGGGGCGGTCTTAACCGAGCTACTCACACGTTTTGGGGTCACGCTCGAGCAAACGGGCTTTATGGGTGACGACCTGATCGATTTGCCTGCGATGCAGCGCGCTGGATTTTCAGCCTCAGTGCCCGATGCACCGACCTACATGACACAGGCCGCGCACTGGGTCTCAGAGCGGCGCGGTGGTCACGGGGCCGCTCGCGAGTGCTGCGATCTCATTTTGGCTGCCCAACAACGCCTCGGGGTCTTCTTCCAGCCTGGGTTGCTAGGCACCGGGCCCGTGCAGTGAAGGTCGCCACATGAAAGAACGCTTTGCGATTACCGTCTCACTGGTGATCCTCACCTTGTTGGTGATGGGCAGTTGGTGGGCGGCCGAGTATTCTCAACGCGCGGTTGAGATTGACCCTCCTGTCAGACTGACACACGAGCGTGACCACTGGGCGACCCAAATTGTGCTCGTGCGCACCGACGAAAAAGGCTTAGTGATTCATCGGCTCGAAGGCGATCTGATGGAACACTTTCCAGACGATCAATCCTATGACGTTGTCCGCCCGCGCGCGTTTGGCCTGAAGGCAGATAACCCGCTCACAATCGCTACCTCACGCACAGCCACCGTCTTTGAAGAGGGTGATCGTATTGTCATGAAGGGCGACGCCATGTTACTCAGGCTGGCTGACGCCAAACGTCAGCCGCTGAACTTTCGTACGGATGAAGTCACCCTGTTGATCAAAAAAGACCTCGCCTACACCGACCTGCCTGCCGTCGCCACCAGCGGACGCTCGCGTATGAGTGGGACGGGCATGCGCTATAACAATGCCACACAGCAACTAGACGTGTTTAAATCAACCGATGTTGAAATTGCACCAAAAGACCCAACCGACAACTCTGAACCTGCTGCGACACAGCCCAAACGATGATGATTGACCTGTACTTTCACCGCTCGATTCGCTTGTTGCTCGCGTTTGGCCTTTGCGCCGCGCTAGGCGTGGCGCAGGCTCAAAGAAAACCCTCTACGACTGCTGCCCTGGCGCCAAAAGAAGAGCCTGCGACAATGATCTTGTCAGACACTTTACATTTTGACGACACAAAGCGAGAAAGCACGTTTACCGGCAATGTTGTCATGACGCGCGGGCTGATGACCATGAATGCAGACAAACTGCATCTGCGCGAAGACCCCGAAGGTTTTCAATATGGCACCGGCACAGTTAAGCCTGGCAAACGAGTATTGATTCGGCAAGCGCGCCCCGAAGTGTACGAAGTTCTTGAGGGTGTTGGCACACGCGCCGAATACAACGGCAAAACCGAAACCTTTGACTTGATCGGTCAGGCAATCGTAACACGCTACATTTGTGGTCAACACTTTGACACCGTCAGCGGCGAGCGGGTGCGCTATAGCCAAAAAACCGATGTCTACGAAGCGTTTTCTGGCCCCGACTCAGCCAACAGCGGCGGACGGGTGCGTTCGGTCGCACAACCTCGTGCACGAGCCGATGCAGCCGTTGCAGAATGCAAGGCGAAAGAAGCTAGCCTGCCCGCGGCCGCCCCAAGCACCGCCCCTGCTAAACCCGCCGCAACACCTGCAGCGGGTGCGCGACGTCAACCCGCGACGCCGCCTGCTCGTCCTTGATTTCTGGTCACATGCAAACAACAAACGAAGTTGGTTCGACAAACTCCTCTGAACAACTCGCTCCAGGGCGCCTGAGCGCCACGGGTTTGCGCAAGTCGTATGGCGGGCGCATGGTGGTACAAGACGTTTCGCTCTCGGTCAATAGCGGCGAAGTTGTTGGCCTGCTTGGCCCGAACGGCGCCGGCAAAACCACCAGTTTTTATATGATCGTCGGCCTGGTCGCAGCCGACGCTGGCCGCATCCAGATCGACGAGACCCCTATCAGCAGCATGCCGATTCATCAGCGTGCGCGTCGTGGTGTTTCCTACCTTCCACAAGACGCCTCTGTGTTCAGGCGCCTGACCGTCGAAGAAAACATTCGTGCCGTGCTTGAGCTTCAAATTGACCACGAGGGCAAGAAGTTTTCAAAGGCAATGATCGAACAGCAGCTCGACTCGCTGCTCGAAGAGCTTCAAATTACACACATCCGACGTAACAGTGCGCTCTCGCTTTCGGGGGGCGAACGACGCCGGGTTGAGATCTCGCGCGCGCTGGCCACACGCCCCCGCTTTATTTTGCTCGACGAACCGTTCGCCGGCGTAGACCCGATCGCTGTGATCGAAATCCAGCGAATCGTACGCTTTCTGAAAAGCCGAGGGATCGGCGTCTTAATTACCGATCACAATGTGCGCGAAACCTTGGGCATTTGTGACCGCGCCTACATTATCAGCGAAGGTAAAGTCCTGACCACTGGCAAGCCTGAGGACATCATCAACGACGCCTCGGTACGCAAAGTTTACTTAGGCGAGCATTTCAAGATGTAACTGCCTTTTTAGGCCAGCGCTTGCGCAAGCACAACTTTGCTCAAAATATATGTCTTTAACTTGACATAAATGTGTCTTTTGCTCTTGATTTCTGGGGCGATCTGACTAAACTTGAACTGTTATCTACTCAAAAATGAGGTCAGCCTAGACGTCCTTTTCGCGCATCCGCGCAACCCTTCACTTTTTTGGAGAGTACGCTATGAACCTAAGCATTATTGGTCACCACTTAGACGTTACCCCTGCAATACGTGAATACATCCACAGCAAAACAGCACGCGTTCTGCGTCATTTTGATCACGTCATTGACATCCAAGTCATGCTCTCGATCGAGCCCTTAAAACACCGAGCCGAAATCACGCTTCATGTCCGCGGAAAAGACATACACTGCGAAGCCTTGGCTGATAATCTTTATGCTGCAATCGACTTACTCGTCGATAAAATTGATCGCAAGATTATTCAACATAAAGATCGCACCCAAAACCACCATCACATCGCCGCCAAGCGTCAGCTATTTGAAACGGTGTAAGTTCTAACGCCTAGCGACACTCAGCTCAACGGCCCCCAAGTCCATGCCTTGCAACTTGGGGGCAAGCCTTTTCAGCGCCCCAACATCCCCGAACATCGACTGGTTAGCCAATAGACTTGTCTTAGCAAGCCTGCTAGGCTGTCGCTCAAGCTTCAAATGACGCGTCATATAATCCATTCATGAAACTTTTGTCACGTATCTTGCCGGTCGAAAATATTGTGCTTGAACTGGCAGTCACCAGTAAAAAGCGAGTATTCGAACAAGCCGGTCTTTTGTTTGAAAACAGACACGGGCTTGAGCGCGCCGCAGTCTACGAAAGTTTGTTTTCGCGCGAGCGCCTGGGCTCAACGGGGTTGGGGGCCGGCATTGCCGTGCCGCACGGGCGAGTCAAAGGGCTCAATCACTCAGTGGCTGCTTTTTTTAGGCTGGTCAACCCAATCGCCTTTGAAGCCCCAGACGGGCTACCAGTCAATCAGCTCCTGTTTCTGCTAGCGCCCGAAAGCGACGCGCAACAACACCTAGATATACTAGCCGAGGTCGCACAATTATTTTCAGACGACAGTTTTCGTCTGGCCTTGGTGCGCGAAACCGATATCACTGTGGTGCACCGACTGCTCACGACAGGCTTGGTCTAAACACCGACAGGTACACTCGCTTAACTCCACGGAGCCGCTATGCTGACGGTGCAAGATTTAGTAGACGACAATATTGAAGACATCCCCTTCAATTGGGTAGCTGGTCAGTCTGCTGCCGATCGTCGCATCCCCGACAACGGCATGGCCGCTGCCGATCTGATCGGTCATCTAAACTTGATCCACCCCTCGCGCATTCAAGTGTTCGGTCGCGAAGAAATGGCGTATTACACGCGCTTTGATACCCGCCGGCGCGTCCATCACCTTGAAGAGCTCTTAGCGGGCGGTGTCCCTGCGATTCTGGTTGCGGATGGCTTAACGGCGACCGACGACCTGATCCAAGAGTGCGACCGCAATCATGTTCCCTTACTCACGACCGCCGTACCCGCCGCACAACTGATCGACTTACTGCGGATTTATCTCAGCCGCCGTCTGGCACCCGTCACGACTGTTCATGGTGTATTTATGGATGTTCTTGGTTTAGGTGTGTTGATTACTGGTGAGTCTGGCTTAGGCAAAAGCGAGTTAGCGCTTGAGTTGATTTCACGTGGTCACGGCTTAGTCGCCGATGACGCGGTCGAGCTCTCACGCACGTCTCCCCATGTGATTGACGGGCACTGCCCGGCACTCCTACAAAATATGCTTGAAGTGCGGGGGCTAGGACTGCTCAACATTCGAACGATTTTTGGCGAGACCTCAGTCCGTCGAAAAATGAAACTCAAACTAATCGTGCATCTGGTTCGCGCCACGGCCCAAGACAAATTTGAACGCCTGCCACTGCAAGACATGACCCAAGAGATGCTCGGCTGTCCGATTCGTAAAGTCATGCTGCAGGTTGCTGCCGGTCGCAATTTAGCCGTACTCGTCGAGGCGGCAGTACGCAACACTATTTTGAAATTGCGCGGGATTGACACCCTGACTGAGTTTATGGAACGTCAAGCCGCAGCCATTGCACAGGGCAACACTTAAATGGGTGCGCTCAACGTTGTCTTAATTACAGGCATCTCTGGCTCTGGCAAATCGGTGGCGCTACGCATGCTTGAAGATGCAGACTACACCTGTGTCGATAATCTACCTGTGCGATTTTTGCACGAATTTATTACTTCACGACGCGAAAATGCTGGCGAGCGCATTGCCGTCGCGATTGATGCCCGCTCTGCCGATGAGCTTGGCGAACTTCCCGAAATCATTACTGCGCTGCGCGCTGGCAATACACAATTGCGCGTTGTCTTTCTTGAGGCGTCCGATGAAACTCTACTGCAGCGCTACGCTGAATCACGACGACGCCACCCTTTGTCAGATCGCATGCGCAAAAAGGGCAAAGTGCTCTCACTCGAAGACTGTATCGCCCAAGAGCGCGAGCTCTTAGATCCGCTGCGCAGCCAAGGGCAAGTGATCGACACCTCTGGGCTCACTCCTGGTCAACTCCGTGCCTGGGTGCGCGACTTGGTGCAAGCGGATCGCAGCCCTTTAGTACTCACTTTTGAGTCCTTCGCCTTCAAACACGGCGTCCCACGCGATGCTGACATGGTGTTCGATGTGCGTTGTTTACCCAATCCGCACTACGACCCGGTCTTGCGTCCGCTGACAGGCCGCGACCAGCCGGTTGCCGACTGGCTGGTCGCCTCTGACGATGTGCAGCAGATGGTCGCCGATATTGAAGGTTTTATCCGTAAGTGGCTACCGCGCTACACAGAGGACACCCGCAGCTATTTGACGGTGGCGATCGGCTGCACCGGCGGCAAACACCGTTCCGTCTATGTGGTTGAGGCACTTGCGCGTCATTTCGCTGAACACACCCAATTGCTGGTGCGGCATCGCAACCAGCCCGGGCTGAGCTAATGCACAACACCGTCATCCGCATGGGGCGGTTGGTGTGTGTCTGTCTTGTTGTCGCAATACTTGCGGCCTGTGCAGGCGGGGCCAGACGCGGGGGCGGCTATTACCTTGATGACGGCCCCGATGCAAATCCCCCTGCCAACCTCGATGCCGTGCCCGACGCGGTTCCCAGAATCGAACCCTTCGCGCCCAGCAACGGCAAGCCCTACGTTGTGTTTGGCAAAACATACACACCAGACATGAGCGGAAGACCTTACAAGGTGCAAGGACGCGCCTCTTGGTATGGCAGAAAATTTCATGGCAACTCGACTGCCAATGGCGAGCGCTACAACATGTACGGCATGACAGCGGCGCACCCAACCTTGCCCTTACCCAGTTACGCACGCGTCACGCGCGTCTCAAATGGCAAAAGCGTCGTAGTGCGGGTCAACGACCGCGGACCCTTTTTAAATGACCGTGTGATTGATTTATCGTACGTCGCTGCCTACAAACTAGGCATGCTTGGCCCAGGCAGTGCCGAGGTCATCGTTGAGCGAATTACTCCTGACCAAATCCGCAACTGGCAGCCAGCACCCGCAGCGGTCAATGTGGCGACCGCAAGCAGTGCTCCCGTGAGACCTGTGGTCGCTACACAGGCGCCGGTCGACGCTAACCCGATACCGGCTCAAACTGAGCCTGCCAACGACAGCCAAACGACTGCGCCACTTGCCTTAACTGCACCGCCAGCGTCAGCGTCGTGGGCGATGCGAGTCAACGGCACGGCAGCCTTGCCGCCGTCGTCTGCAACCACGGCCTCGTCTGCCGGGCCACCTCTCACACCAAGCAGCGTCAGTGCGCCCGCCAGCAACACGAGCATGGTCGCTAACACGTCCACTACCACGCCGCCTGGGCCAGGGAGCATGTATTTACAGCTCGGTGCCTTTTCGGATGCCAGCAAGGCGCAGGCGCTCGCCGCACGCGTCTCAAGCCAAATCCCGGCTGACTTAGGCGCTGCGGTACGAGTCGAACCAACAGCGAATAATCTGCACCGCGTAAGGATCGGACCCTTTGCAAGCCGAGAAGCCGCAGTGCAAGCCGTCAATCCGGTACAAACTTCAACCGGCGTTGCGCCAAGCTTGTCACCGCCTTGAGAGCCGAACGAGCCTATTGAGAGGGCTTGCGCGATAGAGCGCGAGCATAGAGCGTATCGCGGGGCAGACCCGTCGCCTTAGCAGCAATACGTGCCGCATCGCGCACCGAAACAGACTCAAGCAAGGCATCTAGCCACGCGTCAATGGCCGCACCGCCCTCGAGATCGAGCTCGGCGCTGATCACCACTTCAGGCGCAGACACAATCACCACGTATTCGCCCTGCTCGCGATGAGCATCTGCAGCCAGCCAGCCTGGCGCCTGTGCCAGTGGCATGCTGGCAAGCTCTTCAAACCGCTTGGTAAGTTCGCGTGCAAAGGCGACCTGTCGATCGGGCCCCAACACCTCGAGTAGATCTTGTACGCTGGCAACAATGCGGTGAGGCGCCTCGTAAAACACGGTCGCCGCCGGCAGTTGCGTCCAGGTTCGAATCCAGCGCTGACGCGCCATGGATTTAGTCGGTGCGAACCCCGCAAAGACAAAGCCGGGATGCGCATCAGTGGTGACACCAGTCGCCATCAGGGCGGCAATCACCGCACTGGGCCCAGGCAGGGGTACGACCTTTAGCCCAGCTGCGTGCACCGCTTGCACCACACGCCCCCCTGGGTCACTCACTGCCGGAGACCCCGCATCAGAGACCAACGCCACTCGCTGGCCTGCCGCCAACCTCTCAACAATCGCCGCCGCTGCACTGGCTTCGTTATGCCGATGCACGGCCATCAAGGGAGTCGAGATCCCCCAGGCATCCATTAGCGTACGACTCGCACGGGTATCTTCGGCCGCGATCACGTCCGCACGATTGAGCGCCTGCCACCCACGCAACGTCAGGTCACCCAAGTTGCCGATCGGCGTGGCGACCACATAAAGCGCATGGGTTGGCCAAGACTGTGCGTCGACGCGCTCTGCGACGCGCTGCCAGGCACCGGGCAAATCTTCGGGTAGGACAGGTTCGCTCATGATGCAACACGAAGGACAGGAATTGTGGCAGTGTAGTCCGCCTGTCGACACGATGCCCGACTTACCGCTGACAACGACACACGGCGCGCCCTCCTCCCGCTAGCCCTCCCCTCCAGGCAAGACTGCAGTCTTCTATGACAACCGATCAATTCCCCCCTGAAGCCTTTTTTTTAATTGCGCAACAGTCGCAACATAAAGCCCTGCAGGCGCGCAAGCGTAAGCTCTCCAGACTCGCGCGCGCCAAATCCAGCCAGGGCGAAATCGCCCATGAGCCTCGGCGCACGGCACGTCAGCGAGCCGGCGACCACTACGAGCAGGCGGCTTGGCATCTGGTGCAGGATGCCGGCTGCCAGCTACTCGGTCGGCAACTCGCCTGCCCGTTGGGCGAACTGGACTTGGTGGTACGTGAGGGCGCCAACCTAGTGTTTATCGAGGTCCGGCAGCGCGCCTCAGGACGCTTTGGCGGCGCTGCGGCAAGTGTGTCGAGAACCAAACAACAACGCTTTTTGCGTGCTGTCCAATGGTGGCTACCCACGCTCGTGCGTCGTCATTTTGGCCAACAGATGCCGACCTGCCGGCTTGATGTGATCGCCTTCGAGCCCGAGGGGGCTGTCTGGTATCGTGATGCAGTTCGCCTGCCTCAGGATAAGTGAGATAATTCAGTATTCATCGCTTACGCATACATCATGGATCTCGCCGCCAAACTGACCGCCCATTTCGAAGACAACATGGCTGCCACGCAGCGCAGCATGCAGGTTCTGTCAACCCCGCTCTTACGCGCCATTGACCTGTGCTTTGGCTGCGTCACCAACAACGCCAAGATGCTCGCTTGCGGCAACGGTGGCTCAGCGGCTGATGCACAGCACTTCATCGCAGAGTTGGTCGGGCGCTTCGAACGCGACCGCTTGCCACTCGCTGGCGTGGCGCTCAACACCGACACTTCTATCTTGACCGCGGTGGGTAACGACTATGGCTTTGATCAGATCTTTGCCCGCCAAATCATGGCACTGGGTCAACCAGGCGACGTGCTTGTCGCAATCTCGACCAGTGGCAACTCAGCCAACGTGCAACTTGCCATTGAGGCAGCGCACGCGCGCGAAATGAAAGTCATTGCACTGACAGGCAAAGGTGGGGGTACCATCGGCAACTTACTGCTGCCCAGTGATATTCATCTGTGTGTCCCACACGAACGCACCATGCGTATTCAAGAAGTTCATATTCTGTTGCTTCACCTGCTGTGCGATGGCATTGACACGTTATTACTCGGAGACCCCGCATGAGACTGCTTGCCCCTTTTATTCGCCCTTTAACGCTCTGCCTGGCCTTATCCAGCACGGTCGTTCTCATGCAAGGCTGCGTGCCACTGCTGATTGGGGGCGCTGCCGCCACAACCGGCATTGTTGCGGTCGATCGCCGCACCGTTGGTCAGCAGGTCGAAGACAAAACCATCGAAATCAAAGTCGCAAGCACAATTCGCTCAAAATTTGGGGATAGCGTGCGTGTCAACACGACTAGCTATCAGGGTGTTGTACTCGTCACTGGCGATTCGTTGGGCAACGATCGCAAGGCCGAAATCACTGAGATCGCCAGCAAAACCCAAAGCGTGAAATCGGTGTCCAATCAGGTCAACGTCGTCAAAGAGACCGCCTCGTTTGGTGAGCTCAGCAACGACACCTGGATCACCTCTAAAGTCATGACAACGTTAGCAACCACCAACGAGATCCCATCGCGCACCATTATTGTCGTGACAGACCGCAGTGTGGTGTATTTGATGGGTCTGGTAACCCAACGTGAGGGCGACCTCGCCGCAGCAGCTGCCGCGCAAGTCAGTGGCGTCAAACGCGTAGACAAGCTCTTTCAGGTGATCTCGGCTGCCGAAGCGAACAAGCTCGACGACTCCAATCGCGTGTTTAACAAAAGCTCTAGCAGCAATACAACACCTTTAGGCGAAGCCCCTGCCGCAGCAGCACCAAGCAGTAGTGCTGGCGTCGAAGTCCTGCCGGTGAAATGAAAAAAATATTCGCTGCTGCAATACTGATCGCGCTTGGTGGGTTAGGCTTCTGGCTCTTTGCCACGCCGCTCGCGCAGGCGCCCGAGGTCACGTTTTCGACGCTATCGGGTAAGCAGGTCAAGATGTCTGAACTGCGTGGCAAGGTCGTGCTGGTAAAGTTTTGGGCGACCAGTTGTGTGACCTGTGTGGCGCAAATGCCTGACAACATTGACAACTACAACACCTACCAGGCACAAGGCTTTGAAATTATTGCCGTGGCGATGCAGTACGATCCCGCCAACTACGTGATCAATTTTGTTGACACTCGCAAAATTCCCTTTACTGTTGCCTTGGATACGGTTGGGCAAGTTGCGCGCGCGTTCGGTGATGTCAAACTGACGCCAATCGCCTTTCTGATTGACAAAAATGGTCAAATACTCAAGCGCTATTTAGGTGAGTACAACAAAACCGAGTTTCGCAGTACGCTCGAAAAAGCGTTGGCGGGCTAATGCGTTCGCTAAACACTACAATTATTCAAATCTCACTGACGCCTCACTTCCCTCAACACGCTTTTACTGTTGCACACGCCCTATGACTAGCCAGCCCCAATCCACACAGATGCCTCCTGAAGTCGTTGCAAAAGTTTTGTCTGAAAGCCTGCCTTACATTAAGCGCTTTCATGGCAAAACCATCGTGATTAAATACGGTGGCAACGCCATGACCGAAGAGGTCTTGCAACGTAGTTTTGCGCACGATGTCGTGCTGCTTAAGCTGATCGGTCTGAACCCAATTGTGGTCCATGGCGGTGGCCCCCAAATTGACGAGGCTCTGCGCCGCATCGGCAAGAAAGGTACCTTTATACAAGGCATGCGTGTCACCGATGCCGACACCATGGAAGTCGTCGAATGGGTGTTAGGCGGCCAAGTGCAGCAAGATATCGTGTTCATGATCAACGAGGCGGGCGGCAAAGCCGTTGGTTTGACCGGCAAAGACGGCTGTTTGATACAAGCCAAAAAATTACTAATGCCCAATAAAGAAGACCCCTCTTCGCCGCTCGACATCGGTTTTGTGGGTGAGATTGAGCACGTTGAGCCGGCTGTGGTCAAAGCCCTGCAAGACGATCAGTTTATTCCGGTGATCTCACCGATCGGCTACGGCGAAGACGGCTTGGCCTACAACATTAATGCCGACGTCGTTGCCGGCAAAATGGCCGAGGTCTTGGGTGCCGAAAAGCTACTGATGATGACCAACACGCCTGGCGTGCTCGACAAAGACGGCAAGCTGATGCGCTCACTTTCGGCCAAGACCATTGACGCCTTGTTTGCCGACGGTACGATTTCAGGTGGCATGCTACCAAAAATTTCTTCAGCGCTTGATGCGGCGCGAAACGGAGTCAAATCCGTTCACATCGTAGACGGTCGTGTGCCGCACTGTCTGTTGCTTGAAATCTTGACCGACCGCGGCGTCGGCACCATGATTTCATCAAACTAAGCGTCAAGTGCCTCGGCTGCGGTTTCCTCAACATCCCCCGGTGCGTTCGCGCCGGGCGGGTATACACCGCCCCTTAAGGGGCGGACATGCACTTTCCGGCTCAACGCCGACAACGCAACAGTCGCCAGTTTGGTTGTTTGACCTCGACAATACGCTGCACGACACCTCGCATAAAATTTTTCGCGAAATCAATATTGGTATGACCGCCGCAGTCATGGAAACACTCGATCTGGACGAGGCCGCTGCGAGCGAGCTACGCACACATTACTATCGGCGCTACGGCGCTACACTGCTCGGATTAGTACGACATCACAACATCGACCCGCATGCCTTTTTACAACGCAGCCATGCTTTTGATGTGGCCCCGTTAGTCAAAGCCGAACGAGGATTGCGCGATAAGCTCAATCGCCTACCCGGTCGCAAAGTCTTAGTCACAAATGCCCCCTTGCATTACGCACGGGCAGTACTGAAACATCTAGGCATTCTTCGCTGCTTTGACCATCTCTGGGGCATTGAACAAATGCAGTTTCTGGGGCGTTTTCGACCCAAGCCCTCAGCGGCGTTAATGCGTTACATCCTTACCCACGAGGGTATTCACCCTCGACGTGCCGTACTGGTTGAAGATACGGTCGAAAATCTCCGTGGTGCGCGCAAAGCGGGCCTACGCACAGTTCACGTCTTTCATCCCGGGTCGTCCTTTGGCCGTTTCAAACACGGACGCCCCGATTTTGTCGACTTGCGGGTAAACTGCGTCGGCGACTTATTGTTGCAAAAGCGCCCCCTACGAAGCGTATAAGTCACATTCGATTGTTTAATCCTTCATGTTGCGCGAGATGACCATGTCAGTCAAAACAGGCGAACGCAAACATCAGATTCTGCAGATGCTGGCAGAAATGCTCGAGCAACCTAGAGCGGCTCGCATCACCACAGCCGCCTTAGCGGCACGTCTGCAGTGCTCCGAAGCAGCCCTCTACCGACACTTTGCCAGTAAAGCGCAAATGTTTGAAGGCCTGTTTGAGTTTATTGAAACCACCATTTTTACCTTGGTCAATCAAATCGTTGCCAGCGAAACCAATGGTGTCGAGCAAGCGCGAAAGATCGCGGTGATGCTAGTGACCTTTGCCGAACGCAATCGCGGCATGACACGAGTACTCAGTGGCGATGCGCTCGTCACCGAAGACGAAAGGCTGCAAGCCCGCGTCAGTCAGATCACCGAGCGCATTGAAACAACCTTCAAACAATCGCTGCGTAGTGCGCTCACCAGTGGCTCGCTTGCACCGACCGCTGAAGTGACTCCGATGGCGGCTCTGTTGACACATTGCGTGTTAGGCAGTTGGCTACGCTTTGCTCAAAGCCGCTGGCAGGCGACTCCGACCACGCACATCGACGCGCAACTACGACTGATTTTGGGGTAACGGTCAACGCGCCCCGTGACTCGTGCTTGCGCGACTTCATCGGCAACCTTCTATCTCTGAACGAGTCGTTCACCCTCACTCGCTCGGTCGCTCTGCTCTAGTCGCCAGTTCTTCAGTCGCCAGCGACACGCACAGCACACACCGGACACCCCGGATCGCGCTGCACTTTCACACGATGCCAGTCCATCTCGAACGCATCAAGAATCAATAGCTGGCCTTTTAACGACTGTCCGACCTGCGCTAACACTTTTATCGCCTCGGCAGCTTGCATGCTGCCAATGATGCCAACCAGAGGAGCAAATACACCCGTCGAGGCACAGGTAATCGCCTCGACATCTTCGGCCTCAGGAAACAAGCAGTGATAACAAGGTGCCGCCGGATCACGCGGATCAAAGACGCTAATTTGACCTTCAAACCGAATGGCTGCGCCCGAGACCAAAGGCGTGTTGTGTTTGACACAAGCACGATTGATCGCGTGACGCGTCGCGAAATTATCGGTGCAATCTAAAACTACATCGACTTGAGCGATCTGTGCATCGAGCGACTGAGCATCCATGCGCGTCGTCAGCGTCTGAACGATGATATCTGGGTTGAGTGCGAGCATCGTCTCGCGACCCGATTCGGCCTTGAGATCACCGAGACGACTGGTGTTGTGCAAAATCTGACGCTGTAAATTGCTGATCTCAACAGTGTCGTGGTCAGCCAAAATAATCGTGCCCACGCCGGCCGACGCCAAATACATTGCTGCCGGCGAGCCCAACCCGCCGGCACCGACAACCAACGCTTTACCCGCTAGAAGCTTTTCTTGTCCCTCGATGCCAAATTCATCAAGCAAAATATGTCTGGCATAGCGAAGCAATTGCGCATCGTTCATTTGGTCGTCGCAGCGCCCCCGCTCGGCTGAACGGCGCTCGTCGCTTTGGGTGCAGCGACTGCTTTTTGCAGCGGCTTACCATCTAAGAAATTGATCGCTTGCTGCAACTGAAAATCGTCAGGCGCGCCAAACGTGAACGTTTTGGTGGTGTCGGCCAAGGGAGGCTGGTCGGTTGTCCCTTTCACTTCAGCTTCGTTTTGGCGATTACTGAGGTGACGCTGCAAATCAGCTTCGCGCGGCACCCTAAATAAATCGCCCTCAGCCGTATCGGCGACGACTTCATCGGGGACGATGCCAGTCGCCTGAATGGAGCGGCCCTTTGGCGTGTAGTACCGCGAAGTGGTCAGCTTGATCGCTGTGTTTTCAGAGATCGGCAAAATCACCTGTACCGAGCCTTTACCAAAGGTACGGTTACCCATGATCGTCGCACGCTTGTGATCTTGCAGCGCACCGGCCACAATTTCAGACGCCGAGGCAGAACCCACATTCACCAAGACGACCATTGGCACCTTTTTGACCCACGAGGGCAAACCAGACAAATAGTCTGACTCGCCACGTGCATAATCTGACGCAACCGCCAAATATTTTTGCTTTGAATCGGGCGCACGGCCATCGGTCGACACCACAAGCGCATTAGGCTCGAGAAACGCGGCCGACACACCAATCGCGCTATTCAACAAACCGCCCGGATCATTGCGCAGGTCAAGAATCAAGGCGCGTGGCGCGCCTTTCACGCTGAGGTCTTTGAGGTGGCGTACAAGATCTGAACCAGTTTTTTCTTGAAACTGTGCAATGCGAACGTAGCCAATATTGTTGTCGAGCATTTTGCTGCGTACGCTGCGCACACGAATGGTGTCGCGAATGATTTTGATGACGATCGGTTGCGCCTGCCCCTGCCGAATGATCGACAGAGTAATCGGCGTTTTAACGGGGCCACGCATCATCTTGACGGCGTCGGTCAGAGACAAGCCTTTCGTTGACGTGTCATTTATCTTTGAAATCAAATCACCCGCACGAATGCCTGCCCGTGCAGCGGGCGTGTCTTCGATCGGCGAAATCACTTTGACCATGCCGTCTTCGGTACCGACTTCAATCCCCAGTCCACCAAACTCGCCTTGCGTCGCGGTTTGCATTTCTTTGAAGGCGTCGGCATCCAGATACGCCGAGTGCGGGTCGAGATCAGACAGCATTCCGGCGATTGCACCATCAATCAGTTTTTTATCGGTGACGGGTTCGACATAATTATTTTTGATTGCAGACAACACATTTGAAAATTGTCTTAACTCGTCAAGCGGCAGGGGTGCGCCACGCTGCGCAAGCGCGGTGATGCCCATGCTGAGCAAGATGCCAGCCACCACTCCAACCGAGACCAGACCAAAACCATGTATTTTTCGAGTGCCCATGCACGTTCCTGAGTTAAAAACTATTGAAGCCAACCGCTTGACCTTTTGCAGCTGTGCCGCGCGCCTTAGCGCACCATCAGCTTAACCGGGTCAACGGCTGACCCGCGATGCCTTATCTCGAAGTATAGGGCCGAATCCACCTGTCCACCGGTACTTCCTGCAAGGGCAATTGTCTCTCCGGTTTTAACAGTATCGCCGACTTGCTTAAGCAAACTTTGGTTATACGCGTAGACACTCAGATATTGCTGCCCGTGATCAACAATGATCAGATTGCCAAAACCTCGCAACCAGTTCGCGTAGACCACCGTACCCGCGGCCACAACTTGGACCGAGGCGCCCTCGGTGGCGCGCAGCAGCACGCCACGCCACACCCCGCCTTCGGGGCGGTCGGTGCCGAAGCGGGCCATCACCTTCCCCTTGACCGGCCAACGCAAGCCTGGCTTAAGGCCCGTCCCAACGGCGCCTGAGTCAGCTTGGCCTGCAGGCGGGCGGGCGGGCGCCGCTGCAGCTGCCCGAGCTTGCGCCTCGTTGCGTTCTTTGGCCTGATTCGCTTCTTTGGCCTGACGCTGCGTCTGCTCTTCTTTGCGTACCTGCTCTTCTTTGCGTACCTGTTCTTCTTTGCGAGCCTGCTCGTCTTGGCGAGCTTGCTCGGCCAGGCGTGCGACCTCGGCTTTACGGGCGTTTTCAGCGGCCTCGCGGGCGGCCTGCAACTGCCCGGCAAGGTCGTCGACCAAGTCAGACAGGCGCTTGTCGCCAAGGCCAAGCGTCGCAGCTTCGGCACGCTGAGCTTGCAACTGCCCTTCAATACGAGCCAACACCGTGGCGCGCTCTTTCTTTTGCGCCTCAAGTAGCGTTTTTTGCTCGGTGGTTTCTTGTACCAAGCGAACCACATCCTGCTTGCGCAGCTCAGTTTTTGCCTCAAGTTCGGCCAAACGGTCGATTTCTTGTTTGACCGCGGTAACTGCCGCTGACCGCGCCCGCGAGATGTAATCCAAGTACGTCAAATCGCGACCAATCTGCTGAGGGTCATCGCCTGATAATAAGGCCGTCCAGGGCGACAGGCCGCTTGAATACTGTTTGCGCAATTGGTTAGACAGTTCGTCGCGCCGCATCACCAAGATACCAAACTGTCGCTTGAATTGAATTTGTAATTCGTCGAGGTCGGCTTGCGCTTGACGCAGCTGCGTTGCCAACTCGCTCAAACGCCGTGTAATTACCGAAATGGCGGCTTCTGACACCTGTAGTGCGTCGGAAGCCTCTTTGCGTTTGGCCTCTCGCTCGTCGACTTCTTTTTGCAAGATTTCAATGCGCGCGCGTAGCTCAGAGCGCTCGCGCACCGCTTGGGCCTGTTTAGCAGCAATTTCAGCGGTCGTGGCCCAGGCAGCACCACTGACCGCTAACCCACTGAGCGCCCCACACAGCCACCGCGTGAGCTGGCGCATGTGATTAATCCTTTTTTGCCTTGCCTTGCGCCGCAACGGCTGCCATCGCAGCCTCAATTTCAGCGGGATCGCCCAGGTAGTAGTGTCTGATCGGCTTTAAATCTTGATCGAGTTCATACACCAGCGGTTGCCCAGTGGGGATGTTCAGATGAACGATCTCGTCGTCTGACACGCCATCAAGATGTTTAATCAGGGCTCGCAGGCTGTTGCCATGAGCGGCCACCAACACCCGTCGACCTGCACGAATGGCGGGGGCAATGCTTTCGTTCCAGAGGGGTAAAACCCGCACTACAGTGTCTTTCAGGCACTCGGTCGCCGGCAGCTGCTCAGGTGTGAGCTTGGCGTACCGTGGGTCGAACCGCGGGTGACGCTGATCGTCTAAGGCGATTGGATTTGGCGCGATCGCGTAAGCGCGGCGCCAAATCAACACCTGTTCATCGCCATATTGCACGGCCATTTCGGCTTTGTTTAAGCCTTGCAGATCACCGTAATGCCTTTCGTTCAGGCGCCAGCTATTGTGAACCGGCACATACATCGTGCCCATCGCGTCAAGCGCCAGCCAAAGCGTACGAATCGCTCGTGTGAGCACCGAGGTATACGCCAAATCAAAGCCGTAGCCCTTGTCTTTGAGCAATTCGCCCGCCTGGCGCGCCTGCTCGCGCCCGGTCTCAGTCAAATCGACATCGGTCCAGCCGGTAAAGCGGTTTTCGAGATTCCATTGGCTTTCGCCGTGACGCATTAAGACTAATTTATACATGGCTGACACAGGTTAAAGTGT
>CAMCII010000014.1 GCA_945874505.1 Bordetella parapertussis
TCGGTGGCGAAATTGACACCCCAAACATCGATGCCTTGGCGGCAAATGGGCTTCGCTTTACGAACTACACAACCGTGCCGATGTGCACGCCCGCCCGCGCTGCCTTACTGACCGGTAAAAACCCCCACAGCGTTGGTTGCGGTTGGTTATCACACAATGACCCTGGGTTTCCGGGCTACAAGGGCGAGATCGCACCCGACGCACCGACCATGGCTGAAGTGATGCGCCAACATCACTATGCGACGATGGCAGCAGGCAAGTGGCACAACACCTACGACCGAAATAATTTTCCTGGTGCTGACAATAGCTCTTGGCCTGTTCAACGAGGCTTTGATCAGTTTTATGGTTTTATGGCGCCTGAAACCAGCTACTTTCAACCCGACAACATGATGGAGGGCAATCAGTTAGCCAGCGCGCTGCGCTATCCAGAAGGCTACTTCGCACCTGACGACTACACCGGGCGTGCCATCGATTGGATTACCCAGCAAAAAAGCTGTGCCCCAGACACACCTTTTTTTCTCTACCTGGCTTTTCAAACGCCCCATGGTCCTTTACAAGCAAAACCCGCAGACTTGGCACGCTATCGTGGACGCTACGACTTGGGTTGGGATGCTATGCGCGAGCAACGCTTTGAGCGCCAACGCGCAAATCACCTGATAGAACCCACCGCAGGTTTCGCACCTCGCAACCCTGGGGTGCCGGCTTGGGCAGACATGAGCCCAGACGAGCAAGCGTTATTTGCACGTTATATGGAAGTCTACGCCGCGCTAGTCGATAACGCCGACCAAAACGTTGGACGCCTGGTTCAATGTCTAAAAGACACAGGGCAGCTCGACAACACCATCATCATGATCACTTCGGATAACGGTGCTAACTCTGTCGCTGGCCCCAAAGGTGTCATGAACTTAATTGGTCGCCGAGTGGGCGCAGTCGATAACATGGCTTTAAACCTGCAACTACTCAAAGACGGTCAGGTCGGCGGAGAGCACACCTACATTTGCTACCCAACCGGTTGGACGCAAGTCAGCAACACGCCCTATCGTTTTTTTAAACGCACCCCAATGGCAGGCGGTATCCGTGTCCCCCTTGTTGTGCACTGGCCAACCGGAATTTCGGACCCGGGCGCCCTACGTCGCCAGTGGACCCACGTGACAGATGTCTTGCCAACCTTAATGGATGTCACCGGCGCCGCTCGACCCGAACACTTCAAGGGGTATCAAACTCGAGGGCTTGATGGGGTCAGCTTTGCAAGCGCCCTGAAAGATTCAGATGCCCCCGCCAAACGAGAGCGTCAATACTACGAACTGCAAGGCAATCGTGCTTACATCTCTGGTGGATGGAAAATCGTTTCACTACAAACCCCAGACAAGGCAATCGACCTCGATAATTGGATGTTGTTCGATTTAGAGAAGGATCCAGCTGAGTTGACCGATCTGGCAAGCACTCACCCTGAGACCGTAGCCAAGCTGATTACTGAGTTTGACGCAGAGGCGGGCACAAACTACGTCTACCCGATCGATACGCGCAATGAAAGTCGTAACACCACCTTTCCACCGTACGAGCAACATCGGCTATTCATCGAACGTGATTTTTTTCGTACTGCGCATTCGATACCTGGGCTACTTTTAACGCCCATGGTAGGAGATCGCAGTTACGTCATGCGTGCAACTTTCGACTGGCATGCAGGCGATGAAGGCGTAATTTTTGCGTTAGGCGATAGATTCTGCGGCATGACCCTATTTGTTGAAGACAGCGCGTTACATTTTGTGTATCAGTGGTGGCATAGCCCAAAAACCGTCACTCCCATCACCTTAAGCAGTGGGGCGCAAGTCTTCGAGTTCAGTTACCACGCAACGGGTGGCCGCAAAGGCAACGCCGATATCGCGCTCAATGGTAGGCCATATTTCAACAAAGTTGATTTGTCGCCAAGCTTGTTACGCATCCCAAGTTGCGGGCTGAGTATCGGCATCTCACGGCGCACAGCCGTTAGCGAGCGCTACGAAACTAAAGGCGCCTTTGAGTACACCGGCAACATCGATCGTCTGCGGATAACCCCTGGTGAATTAGCGCCCGCAAGCCTCGAAGAGCCTAGCGAAGAAATCTATCAGGATAAGCTGCGGCACTCTTAAAGAGTTGACTCAGCTTGGTTGTCGCTTAGACCATCATTTCAGCTGTCTTGGGAGTTGGCAGGCAAAAAATCGTTAGGTATTATCTCACCCAAGCTCCATACTGGATCAAACAGTGCACCGACTCAGGAGAACACTTTGTCAACTACAGCAAAATGCCCTTTCGCAGGCGATTCCCAGCCCAATCGTGTCTCAGGTGGCCCAACACATGCTCAGTGGTGGCCACAGCAACTCAACCTCAAGCCTTTGCGCCCGCTCTCTGCCGACGCGAACCCTCTGGGCGAAAACTTTGACTACGCGCAAGCCTTTAAAAGCCTGAACCTTGAAGAAGTGGTGGCTGACCTGCACGCCTTAATGACTGACTCGCAAGACTGGTGGCCCGCCGACTATGGCCACTATGGGCCCTTTTTTGTACGAATGGCCTGGCATAGTGCTGGCACCTACAGAGTGGCGGATGGTCGTGGCGGCGCGGGCTCGGGCGCGCAGCGCTTTGCACCACTGAACAGTTGGCCAGACAATGACAACCTGGATAAAGCGCGACGTTTACTTTGGCCCATCAAGCAAAAATATGGTCACAAAATTTCGTGGGCAGACTTATTCATCTTGACGGGTAACGTCGCTATTGAGTCGATGGGCTTAAAAACGGTGGGCTTTGGGGGTGGTCGCGCAGACTCTTGGACTGCCGATCAAGAAATTTATTGGGGCCCGGAAGGCAAATGGCTGGCCGACGAACGTTACAGCGGCGATCGCGAGCTTGCCAACCCCTTGGCTGCCGTGCAAATGGGTCTGATCTACGTCAACCCTGAAGGCCCGAACGGTAAGCCAGACCCCTTGGCTGCCGCGCGCGACATTCGTGAGACCTTTGCTCGCATGGCGATGAACGACGAAGAAACCGTTGCCTTGATTGCAGGTGGCCACGCCTTCGGTAAATCGCACGGTGCCGCCAACCCAGCCAACTATGTAGGTCGTGAGCCAGAAGCCGCCCCAATCGAAGAACAGGGCTTAGGCTGGAAAAACAGCTTTGGCACAGGAAAAGGCGCAGATACCATCACGAGCGGGTTAGAAGGCGCGTGGACCACCAACCCAATCAAATGGGATAGCAATTATCTTGAGAATTTGTTCGGCTATGAATGGGTACTTACAAAAAGCCCAGCCGGTGCCCACCAATGGACGCCCAAAGACGCGTCAGGTGCCAACACCGTACCAGATGCGCACGACCCCTCAAAGCGTCACGCGCCCATGATGCTGACCACCGATCTGTCTTTACGGATGGATCCGGCGTATGAAAAGATTTCACGGCGCTTTCTTGAACACCCTCACGAACTCGCTGAGGCCTTTGCCAACGCGTGGTTCAAGCTCACGCACCGAGACATGGGCCCGCTCGTCCGCTATCTAGGCCCGCTTGTACCCGCCAAACCTTTAATTTGGCAAGATCCGATTCCCTCTGTGAATCACCCGTTGATTCAAGCGACAGAGATCACCTCATTAAAAGCCATGATTCTGGCCTCTGGCTTGACGACATCCCAGTTGGTCAGTACCGCTTGGGCCTCTGCCGCCACCTTTCGCGGCAGTGACAAACGCGGGGGTACAGATGGCGGACGGCTTGCTCTAGCCCCACAAAAAGATTGGTACGTCAATCAACCCACCGAACTGGCAAAAGTGCTGGCAGCATTAAAGGCAGTGCAAACGGCCTTTAACGGTTCGCAGACCGACGGCAAACGTGTATCACTTGCCGACTTGATCGTGCTAGGTGGCTGTGCAGCCATTGAACAGGCTGCAGGCAAAGGTGGGCTTTCGATTGAGGTTCCGTTTACACCGGGCCGTATGGATGCCACGCAAGACCAAACCGACATCGAGTCGTTTGCGGTGCTTGAGCCGACTTCAGACGGTTTTCGAAATTACCTGCGCCCCGAACACGGCGAGTTTGCCGCAGAATTGTTGGTTGATCGCGCAAACCTGCTGACGCTGACCGCACCCGAAATGACGGTGCTGATTGGCGGCTTGCGGACCTTAGGCGCCAATTTTGGCCAGACCACTTTAGGCGTATTGACTGCAAAATCTGAAACCTTAAGCACAGATTTCTTTGTGAGTCTTCTGGATATGCGCACCGTTTGGCAAAAGTCTGCAAGCGATGTCACGGTTTTAGAGGGGCGTGACAGAACCAGCAATCAGCTCAAATGGACTGCGACCGTCGTTGACTTGGTGTTTGGCTCAAATGCAGAACTCAGGGCAATCGCCGAGGTCTACGCAAGCGCAGATGCACACGCTAGATTCGGACGTGACTTTGTCGCAGCGTGGACCAAAGTCATGAACTTAGGGCGTTACGGTTTGAACTGACCATCTCGGTGTTGAAGCGCTCGTGATGAACTTAGGGCGCTATGCATTGAACTGACCGTCTCGGTGTTGAAGCGCTCGTGATGGGCGCCTCAAGACTGAGAAGGGTGAAACGCTAACAGGCTTAGCGCTTAAGCTTTCAGAGCAGATGATTGAGCGCAAAAGACTTCAGCGCTCAACCGTTTAGCCCTTCTGCGCTTTACGAGCAGCCTTTTTATCCATAAAGTCTTTAATAATCACCGCATGCTCGGGCGTTTTATGCGCAATGGCCTGATATGCCGCTGAGAGCTCAAGCAGGTTTGAAAGTGAAGACGTCTGACCTTCGCGCAACAGGCGCTTGGTCATCCGCATCACTGAAGGTGAGTTCACCGCCATCTTGCGAGCAAGCGTATGCGCCGTGCTCAGCAAATCTGCTGCCGGCACCACGCGCGACACAAGCCCCCAGCTCAACGCCGTTTGGGCGTCAATGGGCTCGCCCGTAAACGACATTTCAGCTGCGCGTGCCATACCGATCACACGCGGCAAAAACCACGCGCCACCGTCACCGGCCACGATGCCGACTTTGACAAAGCTTTCAGCAAAGGTCGCCGTATCCGTAGCAATGCGCAGATCGCACATGCAGGTTAAGTCAAAGCCCGCCCCAATGGCCGGGCCATTGACCGCAGCGATGGTTGGGACTTCAAGCTGGTGAATCGCCAACGGCAAGCGCTGAATGCCATGCCGATACTCTTGGCGCAACACCTCGCTGCCGAACTCTGGGCCAATCTGACGTTGCATTTCGTCGATTTTGCCACCCGACGAAAAAATCGTGCCTGTGGCAGTGATCACCACAGCACGCACTGAGGGGTCGCACTCGATGCGATGGCAGGCTTCGAGCATCGCTTCAACGATACCCGTGCCAGTTAAAGCGTTGCGCGTTTCAGGGTGATTCAGCGTGAGTGTCACCACGCCCAGATCGTCTTGTTCGTACAATAAAACTGAAGACATCGCGTTTATCTCCCGGCCGCTTTTGCGGTGCGCCCACCGGCTACACCCACGTCTGTCGTTGGCAGATCAAACAAAATCGAGCGTACGTTTTCACTCGTGACACCGATCGACGCTTCAACCGCTTTGGCCATGGCAGCAATCAGCGCCGACTTCAGCTCATCGGTGCGCCCGTGAATCAGGCCCACTGTGATCATGACCATTTCGTGACCGATTTCGCCAGCCACAATCACATTTTCAGGCGCGATCTCTTGCAGCACAACACGTACGGACGACAAGGGGGCACTGACGCTGTCGACCACAGACTGGGTCAGCTTTTTTAATAAGTCTGTTTTTTGTGCCGAGTTGTAACCCTGCATAATTTGTACATTGAGCATTGGCATGGTGTGCTATCTTCCTTTTAGCGTTTTGGGAAACCTCTGACCCATACGATAAACCAAGTTTGAGAACATGGCCCCACATCCTTCGCCTTATAAAAGCATCGGCGGCTTCAAGCGGGTCGCCAACGCGGCGCGCTATTCGATGCAGGGGTTGGTTGCTGCACTGCGCTACGAGTCTGCCTTCAGGCAAGAGCTTTTGCTTGCTGCAGTGTTAACTCCAGCGGCGTTTTGGGTCGGGCAAAACGCGGGCCAAATCCTACTACTCATCGGTTCGCTGGTCTTAGTGCTGATCGTTGAGCTCTTAAACTCGGCCATCGAGGCGGTCGCTGACGCCGTCTCGCTTGAAACCAATCAGCTGCTTGGTCGCGCCAAAGACTTGGGTAGTGCAGCGGTGTTTTTAAGCCTTTTGCTCTGTGGCGCGGTCTGGTTGGTACTGTTTGCGAATCGTTGGCTAGCCTTTATCTGACACAATAGCGGTATCCGATCTTTCTACTTGCCTTTACCTACATGTCTTTTATTCAAAAACTCAATGCCGCCTGGGTCTCGTCGCAATCGCTTTTGATGGTGGGACTTGACCCAGACTTACCCCGTTTACCAGCTGAATTGCAGGGTAAACCGACCGCAATTTTTGAGTTTTGCCGACAAATTGTCGATGCGACTGCACCCTTTGTGTGTGGCTTCAAGCCGCAGATTGCGTATTTCGCAGCGGCACGCGCCGAAGGGCAACTTGAAGACCTGTGTGCCTACATTCGCGAACAATATCCTCATTTACCCTTGGTACTTGACGCCAAGCGTGGCGATATTGGTGCCACAGCCACACAATACGCTCAAGAAGTCTTTGGTCGTTATCAGGCCGATGCGGTCACGGTGAGCCCGTACTTAGGCGGCGATTCAGTTGAGCCGTACCTTGAATGGGAAGATCGCGGCGTGATCGTGCTGTGCCGTACCTCAAACCCAGGCGGTTCTGACCTTCAGTTTTTAGTCTCGGATGGTGTGCCACTTTATTTACGCGTTGCCGATTTGGTCGCAAATAAATGGAACAAAACGGGGCAATGCGGCTTAGTCGTTGGGGCGACGTTTCCGAATGAATTGGCGGCAGTGCGCAAGGCGGTAGGCGACAGTGTGCCCCTGTTAGTGCCTGGCATTGGCGCCCAAGGTGGTGACGTTGCGGCAACCTGTGCTGCTGGCTGTAACGCACAAAAAACTGGGATGATGATTAATTCGTCGCGCGCGATTTTGTATGCAACAGCCGCTGGCCACTGGACCGAAGCCGCAGCGGCTGTTGCACGTCAAACGCGTGATGACATCAACGCGCATCGCTAAAGCGCAAACACTTCACGACATGCCACCTCCGATCACGTAATCAGCCTCCGATGTGGTGCGCGTCAACGTACGAGCAAGCGCGGCGGCTGACCGTTCTGACCCTCAGGTTTCTTTCAGCAGCATCTGCCCAGTCGCCAACGAGAATGCCACCGAAGCTTCACGTACGGCTTTGCGATCACCTTCAAATATTTTAGAAATCGCGTGCACCACGACCCCTGACGGACGCCGTTGTGCAAAGCCAAACCACACCAAGCCCACAGGCTTGCCAGGCGAGCCGCCACCGGGGCCCGCGATACCGGTTGTGGTCAAGGCCAACGTGGCGCGAGGGGCCATGCTTAGCACCCCCACCGCCATCTGGCGCGCGACTTCTTCGCTGACTGCGCCAAACTGCAACAATGCCTGAGGCGTAACACCTAGCTGCGCTTGCTTAGCTGCGTTACTGTAAGTGACCCACCCTTGATCAAACCAGGCGCTTGAACCTGCAATGGCCGTGGCAGCGCCAGACAGCAAGCCCCCCGTGCAAGACTCGGCTGTAGCAAGCAGACCTTTATGTTTTAAAAGAAGCTCACCGAGCTCGGTAGCTAGCTGATCGATCTGTGTTGACATATTTTTGCCTGTGAAAGCGTGAACAACAAACGCAAAGAGATGGAGGCCGATTAAAGAACAACGCCAAAGCGAATTACAAGCGCCATCACTAAAAGCGTGTAACCCGCTGCCAATAAGTCATCGAGCATCACACCAATGCCGCCTTTAAAGCGGGCATCCACTTGTCGGATTGGAGGAGGCTTGACGACATCAAAAAATCTAAACAACACGAAGGCGAGTGCTTGAGCAGACAGACTTTGGGGCACGAGCCACAGTACCAGCCAAAACGCCACAAACTCATCCCAAACAAGGCCGACATGGTCGGGCACACCAAGTTGCTTGGTCACGCGTTCAGCAGCCCAACAACCGTAAATAAAACAGACCAGCAAGAAAAGACCGATGTAGAGATCGCTCACGCCAGGTGCGGCGACGCTCCAGAGTAACCAGGCCAGTAAAGTCGCCCACGTACCAGAGCCCGGACGCAACAACCCAGAGCCCATGCCAAACATCAACATTCGGCCCGGATCAGAAAACACCCACGCCGCCTTGGGCCAGCTTGTGCGGTGTCTTTTTGAAACGTCTGTCATCGAAAATTAAATCCTAGAGTGGGCGAAACAGCGAGCAGAGTCAAACCTATCGTTGAGTGAGTCAAAAGAGAGCGCAAGTTCAAAACCATAACTCAATGAATCGAAACTTGAAGCCAGCACAGACTAACGCCTAAACCAATTGAAACAAGTGGCACTCAAGGCTCAAGGCCTAAAGTGATCGAAGCCCCTAGGCAGATCTGGGATTATATTTCTGGCCTCATCGTAAACGAACAGGCCTGGCTCAGCACAAACGGAGCCAATACGTGAAAGTGCCAGACCAAGCGCCGAACCGATTTTTTCAAGCGCCGCGCGCTGCGCGGGCGCGGCGGTAAAACAAAGCTCATAGACGTCGCCACCGGCAAGCACAGCGCGCTGCAGCACCTCGGGCGGCAGTGCGTGCTGAGGTAGCCCACTTAAAGCGGGGTGCATGGGTAGGAGCTGCTCTTGCAGTTCTGCACCCACACCACTTGCTGCAAGGATATGCCCAAGATCTTGCAACAGACCATCCGACACATCAATCGCGGCATGGGCATGCGCGCGCAACTGCTGGCCTAAGTCAATACGGGGCGCCGGCCACTCAAGCGCACTGCGTGTCGCTTGCAAAAGCGCGGCATCGAGCGGGATTTCACCGGCGAGCATGCGACAGGCAATATCGGCTGCCCCAAAAACACCAGACACCCAGATGTCGTCGCCAACCTGCGCAGCGTTGCGTCGTAGTGCCAAGTTTGGTTCGACTTCGCCAAACACTGTCACGCTCAGGGTAATGCCTTGCAAACTTCGGGTGGTGTCGCCACCGATCAGGGCGCAACCGTGCTGGTCGGCCAACGCGTAAAAGCCCTCGGCGAACTGCTCGATCCACGCCTCATCAATCGCGGGCAACCCCAATCCAAGCAGGCAACCAAGCGGACGCGCACCCATCGCCGCCAAATCTGAAAGATTCACGGCAAGGGCTTTATGCCCCAACGAACGCGGGTCAACGTCTGAAAAAAAATGACGCCCTTCAAGCAGAAGATCGGTGCTGGTGGCGACCTGCAAGCCAGGCGTGACCCCGAACAAGGCACAATCATCGCCTCCCCCCAGCAGACCAGCCGAAACAGGCCTGCTAAAGAAGCGTTTGATCAGGTCAAACTCGGTTGCCACACCAAGGCTCAGCGACGCACAGGTGCTCGCGCTTCGGCTGCGCGTGTTTCAGCGGCGAGCTTATCGAGCACACCATTGACGAATTTAAAACCATCGGTGCCGCCAAAGGATTTGGCCAGCTCAACCGCCTCGTTGATAGCGACGCGGTAAGGCACCTCAACGTGATGAATCAGCTCGAAGCTGCCGATCAGCAAAATGCCATGTTCGATCGGCGAAAGCTCAACCAAGGGCCGATCCACAAAGGGAGCGAATTTTTCACGCAATGCAGGTGCTTCTTTCATCGAACCATGCAGCAAAGTTTTAAACCAAGCCGCGTCAGCGAGCTCAAATTCTTCTTCTTCGTGCAAGTGGGCTTCAATCTCACCGGCGTCTTGCAAACTATCGGTACCGCTGACCAACCAAGCGTACAAGCCCTGCAACGCTAGCTCGCGCGCACGCCTGCGCGCGCTGCGCACAGGCTGTACACCAGCCGAATTAGCGTCGTGTATCGGCTTGTTCAAGATCTTCGTCCTCGTCTTCGTCTTCATCAGATTCAGGTTCCAGCGCTGCAACCAAGTTAGCCATTTCAACTGCACACTGGGCGCAGTCACGGCCCTTGTCGGCAGCGCGGGCTTCGGCTTGCTCGTCGGTTTCGGTGGTGAGCACGCCGTTGGCGACTGGGATACCGGTTTCGAGTGCTACGCGCGCAATCGCCGAAGCACTTTCATTACTGACGATTTCAAAGTGATAAGTTTCGCCTCGAATGACTGCGCCCAGCGCAATCAACGCGTCAAATTCAAAGGTTTCTGCCATGCGGGCGAGTGTGACGCCAAGCTCGAGCGCACCCGGAACGGTCACGACCATGATGTCGCGTTCGTCAACACCAAGAGCCTCGAGCTCTTGCAAGCAAGTGTCGAGTTCGATCAAGCCAATATCTTCGTTAAAGCGGGCACGCACAATACCGATGTGCAGGCCTTCTCCGTTCATGTCTGGCTCTAGGGTAAAAGGGCTCATGGTGTGCTTCCTATGTGTTGCGATTGGGGGGTTGATGGTCATAGCCTGTAATCTCTAGGCCAAAACCAGGCATCATGCTTGGCATTCTTCGAGGGCGCGCCATCAGTCTCATTTGACCGACTTTTAGGTCGCGCAAGATCTGTGCGCCCATGCCGTAGGTGCGCAAATCCATGCGCCCTGCGTCACGCTTGACTGCCGTGGTCGTTTGCCCAGGCCAAGCACCAATTTGGCCAAACAGGTGCTCAGCAGAGCCTTGACAATTTAAAAACACCATGACGCCCGCGGGCGCCGCTTTGATCGCTTGCAAGGCTTCGGCTACCCCCCAGGTGTGCCCCGCGCTGTGCACATCCAGTACATCAAGCATTGAGGTGGGTTCGTGTACACGCACTAGCGTTTCAGTTAACGGATCGACTTGACCCGAAATCAGCGCGATATGTGGGTTGCCCGCGACCGTGTCGCGGTATGCCACCATCTGAAACGTACCCCAGGGGGTTTGAATCTCGCGCGTACCAACGCGCTCGATCACGGACTCGTGCTCGCTGCGATAATGAATCAGGTCAGCGATGGTGCCGATTTTAAGGTTGTGCGTACGGCCATATTCGATCAGGTCAGGCAAGCGTGCCATCGTGCCATCGGCTTTAAGGATTTCGCAAATCACAGCAGCTGGCGTTAAACCGGCCATCCGCGTGAGATCACAGCCTGCCTCGGTGTGCCCAGCGCGCACCAAGACGCCCCCCGCCACAGCTTTTAACGGAAAAATATGGCCTGGCTGCACTAAATCTGACGCTTTGGCGTCGCGCGCCACAGCCACTTGCACCGTGCGTGCCCGATCGGCCACCGATATGCCGGTTTCGACGCCTTCTGCGGCCTCAATCGAAACAGTGAAATTAGTGCCGTACGCCGTACCGTTGCGTGCCGACATCAAGGGGAGTTCAAGTTGCGCGCAACGCTCTTCGGTGAGCGTTAAACAAACCAGACCACGCCCGTGGGTCACCATAAAATTAATGGCCTCTGGGGTGACGAATTCGGCAGCCATCACCAGATCGCCTTCGTTTTCGCGGTCTTCTTCGTCGACCAAAATCACCATACGCCCCGCGCGAAGCTCGTTGATGATCTCAGAAACAGGCGAAATCGCCGAGACGGGCACTGGTGAGTTAGAGCTGGCGAGCGACATTTTGGCAGACATAGGGTTCAAATAATCAAGCTTGAGTAGACGCCTATTATAGAATCGTTCAGCGGGATCCCTTTGGCGACCACTAAATCTTTTAAAAAGCCCCATGCAAGCACTTCAAACAATGGACTTAAACGTGGCGAAACAGGTTCGCTTTGTCTTAACCGACATTGACGATACCGTCACAACCGAGGGCAGACTCACGGCTGACGCCTATGCAGCGCTTGAACAGTTATCGAACGTTGGGATCACCGTGATCCCGATCACGGGGCGCCCCGCGGGCTGGTGCGACCATATCGCCAGAATGTGGCCCGTTTTTGCTGTTATCGGCGAAAACGGCGCGTTTTACATGCGTTACGACCGTGCCCAACGCAAAATGACAACGCATCAATGGGCCACCGAGGCGAACCTGCAAGACAATCGAAAAAAACTTGATCGTCTGGCGCTTGAGATTCTTCAAGCCGTGCCGGGCTCCGCGCTTGCGAGCGATCAGCACTATCGCCTGGCGGATCTGGCCATCGACTTTTGTGAAGACGTCGCCGCCTTGCCTGAAACCGCGGTGCAACAGATTGTGTCGCTTTTTAAGAGCGCTGGTGCGCAAGCTAAGGTCAGCTCAATCCATGTCAACGGCTGGTTTGGCGCCTATGACAAGTTATCCATGACCAAAACGTTGTTTGCCCACGAGCTCGGCATCGATCTGCAAAACGACAACGAAAACGTTTTATTTATTGGGGATTCGCCCAACGACGAACCCATGTTTGAATTTTTTAAATATTCGGTAGGCGTCGCGAATATTCAGCACCAATTACATCGCTTGACGCATCGGCCAAAGTTTGTCACGCAAGCGCACGCCGGAGGCGGTTTTGCTGAAATGGCGCGCTACCTCTTGGCAGCTCGTGGAGCACGTTGAGTCGTTCAGCGTATCAAGTGCACCAGATGGATTGGATCTCACTGTGTAGTGGTGTGCCGAGAGTGCGAGGCATGTCGATCGCCCTAGGTTTGCTGAACCCCTGAAGTGCAATTTAGCTGATCTAGATCAAATACGGTCACGCTTAATGTGCATAAACTAAGTTTGAGAGTCGCAGCAGGATCGCCCGTGGCCTTGGTTTACATATCCTTGGTTTACATATTTATGACATGTCATCATTTTTAACCTAGTGCGCCACTACAATCCGGCGCTACTTCCACTCTAAAGCGAACCATGGCCGAACAAGAGCTCAAGCTTCACGTACCAAAACAAGGGCGCGCAAGCGTTGAGAAAGAGCTTTTGCGCGGCCGAGTGACGCGCGTGCATTTGCAAGCGTTTTATTTTGACACGCCCGCCCGTGACCTTGCGCGCGCCAAAATTGCGTTACGGTTACGGCGCGAAGGGGGCCAGTGGGTTCAAACCCTCAAAATGCCTGGCGAACACTCGCTGGCTCGCATTGAAATCAATCATGACCGCCCCTCTGCGGATCTGGACCTCAGCGTTTATGCCGGCGAAGCTTTTGCGTCAGTTCTTGCCAAACATGCAAGCGCGCTAGCCGTCTGTTATGAGACGGATGTCCATCGAGTCCTCAGACAAGTACGCACTGCACTAGGCCAGGTAGAGATTGCGTTTGATACTGGGCTGTTACGCGCAGGGTCCCTTGAGTTACCAGTTTCTGAGATCGAGTTCGAACTCAAACGCGGTCAACTCGCTGCAGTGTTTGCTCTTGGTAAAAAATGGCAACAGGCGCATGGCCTGATTCTGGATGCGCGCAGCAAGTCTGAACGCGGCGACCGCCTTGCGTTGCTCGATGCCGAGTTGAAAACCATCAGTGAACAGAAGTCAGAGCGTCAAGAGGGTTCGAGGCGCCAAGCAATCGCGCAGTTTTGGGCGGCACGCTCCGCTGAAAACATCTCGCTTCAGCCGAAGATTCACGCTCAGGCAGCACTCGCAGCAGTCAGCGCCGAATGTCTGGATCAAATTATTCGCAACGCAGCTGTTTTAGCTGAAGTCGACACCGCCGACGTGTATCAGGCAGGTGGCGCCGAGCATGTACATCAGTTGCGGGTGGGGATTCGCCGCTTGCGCTCGGCCTGGTCGTTTTTTAACGGGATAGCAGTACTCCCCTCTGAAGCGCTTCGCTCAGAGATCAAGCTGCATTTTGCCAAGCTAGGCGGCACGCGTGATGACGACGTGCTCAAAGAGACCCTGATACCGGTGCTGAGTGCCGCGGGGCAACCCCCGCTGATACTCGATGACGGAAAGACGCCAACAGACACCGAAAATGTCACGCTAAGTCGCGCCTTTCAAAGTTGGCTGCTCGACATGCTCGCCTGGACCGTGTTGCCGGTTGCGCCCGTAACGTCACCCGTTATCATCGCCGCCACCCCTCTCGAAGTCGACAAGCCGGCCCAACGGCCGGCGTTTGCGGCCCAAAGCTCTGGTGCAAGCACGACACATTCGCTGGCACTACACGCGCGCGAGGCTTCGTTACAGGCTTCAAAGGCGATCCAAGAGCCACAAAAATCCCTTACCGCCGCGCTGGTCACACAAGAACAGGGCCCCCCAAGCGAATCACTTGGACACGCCGCGGCACAATCCGCCGTACAGTTCTCAGCACAAGTCGCGCCACAGCTAGCAGCACAAGTGGCGCCGCAAACCGCAGCAGAAGCGGTGCCGACAGCGAGCGTCAAGGCTCAAAAGCCTTTAACCCTAAAAGATGCGCTCGTAAAAAAACTGAAAAAATGGCACCGACGTCTATTGCACGACGGCTTGCACTTTGATCAACTCGATATCGAACCGCGTCACGAACTCAGAAAGCTCGGAAAAAAATTGCGTTACGCCTTGCAGTTCACCGAGTCGCTCTTACCAACTGCCAGACTCAAGGCATACCGCAAACAACTGGCGGCGGTGCAGGATATTTTGGGTGAGATGAACGACTTAGCCGTTGCGCGTGATCGCTTTATCCTCTTGCGTGATGCGCAACCGAGCGCCTGGTTTGCCTGCGGCTGGATTACCTCGCGCCTGGATGCGTTGACGCAAGACGCCTGCGCCGCGTTTAAAGAGCTTTCTCGCACCAAGAGATTTTGGCGTTAACCCGCCTAGAGCCCGTGCGGTTTTATTAGATAAAGATCTGGGTTGCACCTCGCGCGGTCTAGGGTCACCACGAGCCATGCGAGCTTGCGAAATAAGCGCCTAACCGTGCAGCCAATTATTGACCGACTACCGCGGCAGCGAATTCGGTTGCCACAAAAGGCTGCAGGTCTTCGAGGCGCTCACCTACCCCGATCCAATACACCGGAATTGGTCGTATGCCTTGAGCACCAGCGGCTACCGCGGCCAGTGTGCCGCCCTTAGCCGTACCATCAAGTTTGGTCACAATCAGCCCTGTTAAGCCAACCGCTGCATCAAACGCACGAATCTGCGACAGCACGTTTTGACCTTGATTACCATCGACCACCAATAACACCTCGTGTGGTGCGGTGGGATCAGCTTTGGCGATCACCCGACGAATTTTTTTCAGCTCGTCCATGAGGTGCAACTGAGTAGGTAAGCGCCCTGCAGTATCAACCATCACTACGTCCATGCCACGCGCACGGCCGGCATTGACAGCGTCAAACGCCACGGCTGCAGGGTCACCACCTTCTTGGGCAATGACATCAACGTTATTACGCGAACCCCATTCAACAAGTTGTTGACGCGCGGCAGCCCTGAAGGTGTCGCCCGCAGCAAGCAACACGCGCGCGCCTTCTTTTTGTAAACAAAACGCCAGTTTGCCGATCGAGGTGGTTTTGCCAGCGCCATTGACGCCAGTCATCATCACCACCAAAGGTTTGACGCGGCCGACTTCAAAGGGCTTTTCTAGAACACGCAGATGATCCGCTAAGACGTCACGCAGCGCCTGCTTGACCTCTGAGGCGTCTTCGATGCGCTCTTTCTTGACTCGCGCCCTTAAGGCCACCAAGAGCTGCTCGGTGGCCTCAACGCCTGTATCGGCCATAATTAAAGCGGTCTCAAGTTCTTCGAATAGCGCTTCGTCAACGCGCACACCGACAAAAATACCGCCAATACTTTTGCCGGTTTTGGCCAAGCCACCGCGCAGCTTGGCGAGCCATGATGATTTTTGTTCTGCCTCAGCTAAATCTTCTGACTTTTCTGCCTTTTCTGCCTTTTCTGCCTCTTCTGCCTCTTCTGCCTCTTCTGACTGCTTGTCTAGGGGATCGCCTTTCCAAGCGTCGCCTATAAGGTCATCCTCCTGAGCAGCCTCAGGGGCTGTCGCCACCGCCTCATCATCCGCCGAAACCTCAGGCTTTGGCTCTGAGTCACCACCACTCGGAGCCGGCTCTGGGTTACGCTTGAACCATCGACTCAACAGACCCACACGTGGAGCCTCTGGCGCAGCATCCTCGACCGCGGGGGGTGTCTGCTCAGCGCTCTGAGGGCCTTCATCGGCAAGTTGTGGAGCGCGGTTGGGCGGGGGCACATGATTGATCCCCACGCCTGGGTCAGCACGAAGAGTCTCAGGCGCGGGTTGCCCTAGCTCTGAGTCAGCTTGCTGCTCAGCGGCGCTTGGGTCGATCGGGTCAGGTTTTTTCTTGAAGAAGCGAAACATAGTGAAGAAGTATATTCGGATCGTAGCCGGTCAGTATCGCCGCACACCAATTGAGGTGATCGAGGCAGAGGGTTTGCGACCCACGCCCGACCGGGTGCGTGAAACATTATTTAATTGGTTAAGCTATTTTTGGGGTGGCGAGTTTTCTGACAAACGCGTACTAGATTTATTTGCTGGCAGCGGTGCTCTGGGTTTTGAGGCCGCTTCGCGGGGCGTAGCACACGTACAAATGGTCGAACAACAACCTAACGCGCTTGCGGCCTTGCGGTCCTTACGAGACAAAATCGGGGCCGATACGGTGCGCATTCACGCCGGTGATGCAAAGGTAGTTTTAGACCGTCTTGACGCCGCTCGTTTTGATTTAATCTTTCTTGATCCGCCTTTTGGGCAAAACTGGCTTGAATTCTTGTGGCCCAAGCTAGGCGATTTGTTAGAACCCAACGGACTTGTTTATATTGAGGCTGAAAAACCAATAATTATGCCCACGGGGTACAGCTTATTGCGCCAAGACCGCGCGGGGGCCGTACACTATCACCTCTTTCAAATTGCTGCATTGCAAAAATGATCACTGCTATCTATCCCGGTACGTTCGACCCCCTGACCCGCGGTCACGAAGACTTAGTGCGCCGCGCGGCAAGCTTATTTGACCGCGTTGTCGTGGGTGTCGCCCATAGCCGCAACAAAAAACCTTTCTTCTCAGTTGACGAGCGCGTTGAGATTGCGCGCGAAGTCTTAGGACACTATCCCAATGTCAAGGTCGCAAGCTTCGCCGGTTTGTTAAAAGATTTTGTACGCGAACAAGAAGGCCGCGTCATCGTGCGCGGCTTACGCGCGGTGTCTGACTTTGAATACGAGTTTCAAATGGCCGGCATGAATCGCCATTTGCTGCCTGAAGTCGAGACCTTATTCATGACTCCCTCTGACCAATACCAGTTTATTTCGGGCACCATCGTGCGCGAAATCGCCGAACTCGGTGGAGATGTCAGTAAATTTGTGTTTCCTTCAGTCGATCGGTGGTTGCAAGCCAAGGCCAAAGAGCGGCGCGAGCTGGGCATCACGCCCCCTTTGGGTCGCTAAGACATGGCGCTGCGCATTACTGACGAATGCATCAACTGCGACGTGTGCGAACCACAATGTCCCAATGATGCAATCTCGATGGGCGCAGAGATCTATCTGATCAACCCCAGTTCGTGCACCGAATGCGTGGGACACCACGACGAACCTCAGTGCAAGGTCGTCTGCCCCGTCGATTGCATCGAAGTGCATCCCGAGTTTGAAGAGAGCGCCGAGGCGCTGCTCAAAAAATATCACGTACTCACACGTTTACCGGCTTAACCGCAGACAGCGCAACGCAGACACCTACCTACCCCTCGTCTGCGGGGTTTCAGGCAGTTGACAAACATGCACAGACTGGCTTCGTCAGAGCGTGTTTGCCGACAGGTAACTCGCTTGGCGTGCGTTTACGGAGCGGGCCAAATAACCGGCTTTGCCTCGGGGTGGACTTTCACCAAACGGCTCGGTTCGCCCGTCACGTGCGTGAACCAAGCGGCAGCAACTTCACCCTCGTCGACCACATCAACCGTCTGCTCTGCAACCTGCGCCGTTTGACGCACGCTGTCATCATCTTCGATCACATCCATTGGGATGTCCATACGCAACATGCCAGGCGCGCGCAACACCAAATATCCCATACGGACATCGGTACTGACACCAGCCAACCCCGGGCATTGCGTGGCACTCAGCCAGCCACCCTTCGCATCAACCACGAACCAACGCTGGTGATATTGTGTAGCGTCGCGATGTGCTGAACCGCTACAGCCCACCACTGGAAAAGACATTTCTGTTGACATGAGTCGCGCCCTTGCTTGGTTTATTCTGTTGCTTTGCTGGCACTGAAACGTTGAGTTGACTTGTCAACAGCGCCACAAAGCGCTTAGTCTAGCCCAATCAACACTCAGGCTAGACCAATCAAAGCTTGCCCTTATCCAATTTATGCTTAAGCTCTTCCCATCAATGATTCAGCTAATCCAGTTAAAACCTTCCTCTCTAAAACCTTCAACATTATGAAAATCGATCACTTGGATCACCTTGTGTTAACCGTCGCCAGCCTCGAGCGCACCTGCGATTTTTATGGTCGCATCTTGGGCTTTGAGGTCATTACCTTTTTGGGCGATCGCAAAGCCCTGAGGTTTGGACAGCAAAAAATCAATTTGCACCAGGTTGACAAGATGTTCGACCCAAAAGCCAAGACGCCCACAGCCGGGTCGGGCGACCTGTGCTTTATTGCGGCAACCCCAGTGGATGACATCGTCAACGAACTGAACGCCGCGGGCGTCACGATCGAACTCGGGCCGGTCGAGCGCACCGGCGCGGTCGGCAAAATCAGATCCGTCTACCTGCGTGACCCAGATGACAATCTGATCGAATTATCGAACTATCAACCCTAGATATTCTAAGGTTAATCGGATGATCGAACCCTCTGCCCCAACTGTTCGGGTTTGATCGAATCGGCCATCGACCCGCCTGAACTCTGAGGTGTGGGGGGATCGTTTCCTAAAATTCACACAAATTCAGACCAGGGACGAGAGGTAGGTATCTACCGACATCCTCATTTTCCCCTATATCGCAACTTTCTAACTTGCGATAAAGTCGAGCGTTGCATTTATAAACTTGGAGACGAACATGAGCAATACGATCAAAAAGACCACCGTTCAGGCCTCGCGCCGTAAGCTGTTGCAAGGCGCCGCTGGGCTTGCCGTCATGGGCTTGCCTGCGATTTCGCTGGCGCAAAACAAACCGATCAAAATCGGTATGCCCACTATTTTGTCGGGTCGTGTCGCAATGTTGGGCCTGTCGTCCCGCAACGGTGTCATGCTCGAAGTTGAAAAATTTAATGCCGCTGGTGGTTTGGGCGGACGCATGATTGAAATGGTTGTGCGCGACTCAAAAGGCCAGCCTCAAGAAGCGGCCCGCGTCGCACGCGAACTCGTCACAAGCGATGGCTGCGAATTGCTTTGGGATGCTGAGGCCTCTTCGGGTGCCTTTGCCGTCCACGAAGTGGCAAAAGACTTAGGCGTCTTTGTGATGCACACCAATTCAGAAACATCTGCGTTGACCGCCGACCCTAAACTACGCGTCGCAACGGCCTTTCGTTGCGCCCGCCAAGGTATCCATGATGCGATCGCCGGTGGTTCTTATGGCGCGCAGGTTGCGAAAGAACTAAAGCTCAGGCGTTGGATGAGTATTTCGCCTGACTATGCCTACGGCCGCGACACAACAACTGAATACTTTGAATATCTGAAGCACTTCAATAAAGACATCGAAGTGGTTGGCGAAGTTTGGCCAAAATTGTTTCAGGCGGACTACACCGAAAACATTACACGCCTCGTGCAAGGTAAACCACAAGCGATTTATTCGTGCTTGTGGGGTGGCGACATGACATCATTTGTTGATCAGGCGGGCATTTATGCATTGTTTAAAGATAAACAATTCTTCTCGCCAAACATTGCTGAATACGCGGTGCTGAAAGCACTTAAAAATGTACCGCCAAACCTGCACTCTGGTAACCGTTACCTCAAGACCTTTCCGAACACGCCAGCCAACGCCGCCTGGGCAGAGTCCTACATCGCCAAGTTCAAAGAGGATCCCCTGAACTGGTCATGGGAAAACTCGGTTGGGATGGGCTTTTTAACCGCCGCCATGAAAAAAGCCAACAGCTCAGACGGTAAAAAGATCGCTGAAGCGATGCGCGGTATGAAAATCAACTCGCCCTTTGGCGCCGATGGCACGGTGACAATGCGCGCAGAAGACAACACCATCATCAACTACGCCATCGGTTATGGCCCCTTGATCAGCAAAGAGCCCTTTGTCACCAAGCAAACCGCTGGTGACTGGAAACAGATTCTCGAACTCGAACTCGAGTGGAAGAAACGCAAAGGCTGGGCATAACACTCAGAGAGTATTGCACTGAGATCGAAAGGCCTTTGCCTGAGCGTTCAAGCAGAGGCCTTTTTTTTTATACCTGCCGTTTGTTCTTGCTTTAACCGCACACGTCTGCACTGTCCAGCCAGTTGCGGTTGTATCAACCGTGTACCCCCCTCTCGGAGACCCTCGTGGATCCCATCGCCTTATATGAGTGCGTGACCTCAATGTCATGCATCGTCACTCAAACCAG
>CAMCII010000015.1 GCA_945874505.1 Bordetella parapertussis
CGCTGTAACTCATGCTGGAGCAAACGGCCTATGTGCAGCCCTCAGTCGCTGCCTCTGGGACGAGGCAGCAGCCTGACGGCGGTTATTTAAAAAGCTGTCTAAGACTCGGTAGCGCCTCTAACGTTGCAATACGATCATAGAGACCCGCATCTGCACCTTTGATAGAGCTGTTTGCAGACTTGCCGGTTTCCAGGCAATCCATGAACTTCCGCTTGAGGCCTGCAGCGTCAATCGGGTTCAACGCATTGCCTAACGGAAAACGAATCTCACCCGAGTCAAACTTGCGACCATCGTTGGTTTCGATGGTGACGCGATCGGTGAACGCAAAGGCTGGGTCGAGTGGGCATACCGTATCGACCGTCTCGATTGATACCTTGTTGTATAAACCCGAAACATCTGAGCGTGTGGCAAACGAGTCGGTGAGTTGGGCGAGTCCGACTTCTCGCGCAACAATCGCTGAAGCGACGGCGAACTCAGCGCTAAACTTTGCTTCGAGTCCAGTGACAGGGTGATGGTTTCTCAGCATCGAGGCTTGCGCTACGCCGGTGGTGATGTGAACCTTTTTGATTTCATCCGCCTTAAGATTTTCAGCTTCAGCGATCTTGATGACGCCATCGATTGTGCGATGTGCTGAATAGCATACGGGGTAGCGTTTGATCGACAGCCCTGTTTCTAAAATACGTAAGGTCTTGCCTAGCGTGTCTGCCGGGCGAGTACGATCCACACGTCCAGCTTTCGACAGGGCATTCAGATAGCCTGCAGGGTGTTCAAACACGTCGGCCGCCGAGGTCATGCCAAGCATTGATAAACGCACTGCCTCGATACCGTGTGCGGCAGCTCGGCCCGCATGAAAGGGCTTCGTCATCGTGCCAAAGTTGGCGACCAGACCGCTGGCCAGGCTGGCTGCAATGGCCAAGGCCTGACGTGTATCCGCCTCATTTAAACGACGTAGATAAGAGACAGCAGCAGCTGCGCCAACTGCGCCGAAGACGCCCGTTGGATGCCAGCCTTTTAAATGATACTGGTCGGTCTCGCGGCTGACGAGTTCAGCCCAGACTTCATAACCAACGATATAGGCGCGCAAGGCGTCGAGTCCTGAGCTGTTGAGCACATAGCCCTCTGCCAAGATTGCGGGTACCAATGCGGTGCTCGGATGACCCGACAACGCGACATCATCGTAGTCAAGTGCATGACCAGCCACCGCGGTGATGAACGCCGCTTGCGCCGCTGGATGCATCGTCCCTAAAAAAGGTACTGGTGCTTCAGCGGGTGTAGTGGTGTTGGCCAAAAATTGACGCACGATGTTGACAACCGGCTCATTGTGGCCGGCCATCATGGTGGCGATCGTATCCATAAAACCCGTTTTAGCAACGGCGAGTGCACCTTGCTCATTGCTGCCAAACGTTGGCTTTGATACAAAGGCGGCGAGGGCTTGCGTTAATCCAGTCATGTTTGTCTCTATGTTGTAGTTATTTTTTAAAATGAGCGTGGCATACCCAACATGTGCTCGCCAATGTACGAAAGCACTAAGTTGGTCGAAATCGGGGCAATCTGGAACAGACGTGTTTCACGCCATTTGCGTTCGACGTCATACTCTTTGGCATAGCCAAACCCGCCATGACATTGCAAGCACGCTTCTGCCGCGTGCCAGGTGGCATCCGAGGCGAGCAGCTTGCCCATATTGGCGTCATCGCCGCAAGGTAGGCCTGCATCAAAGAGGGCGGCTGCGCGACGTAAGACTAAGTCAGCTGCATCGGTTTCGGCGTGCGCGCGCGCAATCGGAAACTGCACAGCCTGATTTTGACCGATCGGGCGATCAAAGACACGACGCTCGTTGACATAGGCGACGGCTGTTTTGGTGAACCAACGCGCATCACCAATCGCTTCGGCAGACACCAAAATGCGTTCGGCATTCATACCGTCAAGAATATATTTAAAGCCTTTGCCTTCTTCACCAATCAGGTTGTCAGCCGGTATCTTTAAATTATCAAAAAAGACTTCGGTGGCATGATGATTGATCATCGCCTTAAGCGGGCGAATCTCAAGACCTTTGCCCAGGCCATCGCGAATATCTAACAAAAATACCGAGAGACCATCGCTTTTCTTTTTGCATTGATCGACAGGTGTGGTGCGTGCCAACAGCAGCATTAAGTCAGAGTGCAAGGCACGCGACGTCCAGACCTTTTGACCATTGATCACGTAGTGATCGCCCTGGCGTTCGGCGCGCGTTTTTAGCTTTGTCGTGTCAGTGCCGGTGGTGGGTTCTGTGACGCCAAAGGCTTGTAAACGCACTTTACCAGCGGCGATATCGGGCAAGTATTTTTTCTTTTGCGCCTCGCTACCATGACGCATGACTGTACCCATGGTGTACATCTGTGCGTGACAGGCGCCCGCATTACAGCCTGACTCATGAATCGTTTCAAGAATCACCATCGCCGCGCGCAACGGCATACCGCTGCCGCCGTACTCTTCAGGGATCAACGCACCCAAGTAACCCGACGCGGTCAGCGCCTGAACAAACTCTGTGGGATAAGCAAGCTTTTCTTCTAGTCCGCGCCAATATGAGCCAGGAAAATCCGCACAAACGCGCTTCACGCCTTCGCGAATTTCTGGGTAATCCAAACCGGTATCGATCGTCAGAGAGTGAGTTGCTTGAGTCATATTGCGTGCTCCGTATCAAAATTATGATTTGCTTATCTGTACTGTTGTATTGTCGCCGTGCGATTGAGCGCGTTCGGGTGCTGCCTTTGCAGCACCACCTTTCATTCGCTTAACACCCTTTGAAATTTGCTTTGCGTTTTTCATTAAAGGCCGCAATCCCTTCCATGCGATCTTCAGTACCAATCAAATGATTGTATGCCTCAATCTCAAATCTGAAGGCTGTCCGCAGTTCCATTTGGCCCCCGAAGCGGACTGATTTTTTGATTTGACGAACCGATAGCGGGGCATTACTAGCGATGGCCTCGGCAGTTTCAAGCGCGCGTGGCAACACGTCAGCGGGTTCAAGAACTGCGTTGACTAAGCCGTATTCATCCGCCTGTTGCGCGTTAAAAGGTTTGCCCGTCATCAGGATTTCTTTGGCGCGACGCTCACCAATCGCGCGCGGCAGATTTTGTGTACCACCAGCGCCAGGCATGATGCCTAGCGTGACTTCGGTTAATGCAAAGCGCGCAGCGTTGCTTGCATAAATGAAATCGCACGACAAGGCCATTTCAAGTCCGCCCGCGTAGGCGTGTCCGTTGACCGCAGCAATCACCGGCACGGGCAAATCCACCAGAGTCCAGTACATCCGCTCAAACAGTTCGTGTTGCAGCGTCCATTGCTTTTTGGTCATGCCGTTGCGCTCTTTCAGATCGCCACCGGCACAGAATATTTTTTCGCCTGCCCCAGTCAGCACAACGCAACGGATATCACCCGCGTCAGCAGTCAGACGGCTCCAGAGGTCAAGCATGTCGTGACCCATTTGGGTGTTGACGGCATTGCCGACTTGCGGTCGATTGATCGTGACTTTTAAGACATGAGCGCCGATCACTTCTGTGGCAATCGTTTCGTAGCTCGGTAAGGCGGTCATGGAGTTTTCCTTTTAATTAACAATTCTGTATGTTCACCAAGTTTTGGAGGCGGCGCAAGTGGTTTAGGTCGCACGCCATCAAAACTAATGGGCAGGCCAACAAACCGCATACCGGTGCCAGGTACGTCTTGTACCAAGCCCAATGCTTCGGTTTGGGGGTGGGCGAGCATTTGTGCCAAGTCATTGACTGGGGCGCAAGGCACACCGGCTGCCTCTAGCAGGGTAGTCCAATGCGCAGTTGTTTGAGTGACCACGATGGCTTCGATCATCCCGTAGAGCTCGGTTTGGTGATCTACGCGCTTGGGGTTGTCGACAAAGCGCGGGTCTTCAAGCCACTCAGGGCGGCCCAAGACTTTGGCGAGCGATTTAAACAAGCTGTCGCTACCGGCTGCGATCACGATTTCACCGTCGCTCGTCAGGTAACCCTTGTAGGGCACGATACCCGGCGCACCAGAGCCTTGCTTGCCTGCTAATTGGCCTGAGGCCAGGTATTGCGATGCAAGTAAAGACACCCAAGTCGTGGCGGTCTCGAACAACGAGACATCAATGATGCGACCCACGCCCGACACTTGACGCTCATAGAGCGCAGTCAGAATGCCAATGATGCCCCACATGCCTGTGCCCATGTCGACGATCGAGGCACCGACGCGCACCGCTGGGCGCCCAGGCTCGCCAGTAGTGCTCATAATGCCGCCAAACGCCTGCATAAGTGGGTCGTATCCTGGTCGCGTCTTGAGCGGTCCTTCGCGACCAAAGGCCCCTAAGCTGCAATAAATCAGGCGTGGTTGGCGGGCAAGCAAACTTTTACCGTCTAGCCCCAGCTGCTCAACGTGACCCGGGCGCAGATTTTGGATGACGATATCCGCCTCGTTACAAATGAAGTCTTTGAGTGCGGTGATTTGTTCGGGGTCGCGTAGTTCACAGACGACCGACTGCTTGTTACGGTTCAAAGACTGGAAAAAAGCCGAGGCACCCTCCCAGAAAGGCGGGCCCCAACGACGCGCATCGTCTCCGTCGGCCTTCTCAATTTTGATGACGCGAGCCCCCAATTCACTCAGGATTTGCCCAGCAAAGGGTGCTGCTACGCTGTGACCGAGTTCGATAACGGTGAGTCCGGCAAAAGGGCCGATCGAGGGGGTTGAAGTTTGCGTTGTCTCTGTCATTGTTATCATTTATCCGGTTGGCATCCCGTCGTGATTCTGACGGGATAAAAAATCAGACTAACACTGCGACTGAGGTCGACCCAAAGCACAGGTCGTTGCTTGGTTCGGGTCAAACAAAGGCTCAGGCCCTCAAATGAGAGCCTGAGCCTGCCAATCATAGTAGGAAATTCGAATCTTTACCTTCGCCAGAGCGAAGGGGTATTCGTGAGCACTAAAAAAGGTTAATCAACCGCTAAAGCAAAAAACGCGGTGGTCGCGGCGATTCCCATGGCCGTCGATGCCGGGTCAGACTGAATTTTTTGCCCTTCGACCAGAGGTTCTGCGATTTGTGCCAGCTTGGGTCTGCGAGCATCAAACACTCGCGCCCCAAGAAACTCGCCTTGCAGTTGTTTCGTGACATTGATCAGGGGGCCAAAGGCAACGCGATGAACAAATTGATGGCCCTCAGACGCAAAGGCCTTCGAGATTTCTGAACAAGTTGTCTGTGACCACTGCGTTTGCCACTTTTTACGAGCACCGCCTGAAATCCAGCGTGAAATATGGCGGTTTAGCCTTGGAGGGCAGCCAACCAACACGCATTGTGTTGGTTGATGCGCCTGAATCATCGTAGCGAGTTGATTGCGCGCATACTCAGAATCATTAATGTAAACAATCAGGGTTTCCATTTAACAGTCACCTAGTTTTTTTAATGAACATTTTTGGATTAGGGGAGCTTGTTGTTTTTGGTACTCGATTTGCGGGAGGCCATTTTGCCTGTGATCAGCACGATTGCGATGGCGATGACGTAGGTTGCCCAGCGCGCGATTTCGTTGATGCGTTCGGTACCGCCAAAAATCGAAGCGAGTAGTTTCTCGTCGGTGATCATTTTGGCCGCAGTGAAAGCAAGAACCGCTGCGCCGAGAGTAATGATGATCGGAAAGCGCTCGACCAGTTTGAGCACGAGCGTACTGCCAAACACAACGATTGGCACGCTAATGATCAGACCAATCACCACAAGGTCAAACGCACCTTGCGCGGCCCCGGCGACACCCAGAACGTTATCAATGCCCATTAAGGCGTCAGCCACGATGATGGTTTTCATTGCACCCCAAAAAGAGGTGACTTTGATATCGTGCTCAGTATCATCGCCGGTATCGAGAATCAATTTGCAGGCAATCCACAACAGCCCAAGGCCGCCAACTAGCATGAGACCAGGTATTTTGAGCAGCCAAACAACCACAAGCGTGAGGCTAGAGCGCACGACAATTGCGCCGACGGTACCAAACCAGATAGCTTTCTTTTGTAGATCAGGGGGAAGTTTACGAGCCGCCAGCGCAATCACGATCGCGTTGTCGCCCGCGAGTACGAGGTCAATCACAATAATTGCTAGTAGAGCAGAGAACCAAGCGGAGGAAAAGGTTTCCATTATTTAAGCCTTCAAACAGACAGTCAATCAAAACCTAATCAAAAACGCAAGACAAATTCGCCTGTTGAAAAAGCGTTTAAACGATTTTGTCAAAATACGCCCTGATAGGCCACTGATCGAAGGTCTTGCTCGGCTTATTATGGTTCTGTTATATGCCCGACAAGCCGGAAGCTTTCGCTTCGTGATGACGACTTGACGTGCCCATTGTGAGATCAACTATGAACCGGATCACAAAGGACTGGAGCTACTCCCCATCGACGCATGACTATACCTAAAAAATTAGGAATGTACAAAAAGAAGCTAAAAATATGCAATTAAACGCGTGCGAATTAAAATTTAAGCTGTGTGTAAATTAAAAAACACGCAAATTAAAAAACACGCAAAACATTTTTGGACAGGGCACCGTTTCAACGCAAAATCAGTTCGATTGTAGGGGACTCATCCCAAATCCAGCCGCCATTGCGTCTAAAAATCTCAGGAAAATGCCCTGGCACAATGACGTCAGTGCCCTCGCAGATCTCGGCAATTGAGCGCTTTGAGTCTTCTGGAGAGCCGAAACACATATCACTCATTTGGGCCAATACCTCTTTGGGATATTTGACTGCATCGCCGGCTAAGACCACGCGACGCCCGTCGGCCTGTGTGAAACGCAAGGCTTGCGAACCTGTGGTGTGACCCGGAACCTCGAAGTGTTCAACGCCCGGGACTAACTCGCCGCGCTTGGGCAACACACGCATATCAAACTCGGCGAGTAGTTCATGAATTTTCCAGGGTACGAACAGGTCATCTGGGTGCGGATTGCCTGCGTAGGCCAATTCGGTTTCGCTGACGCAAACTTTGACCCCTTTAAATAAGTCCAGATTCTGACAATGGTCAAAATGTAGGTGAGATAAAAACACCAAGTCGATATCCGTCGGAGCGAGGCCGCGGTCTTTGAGGCCTGCCAGCAAGGCTTTGCGTACGCAGTAATGCCCAGTATCAAACAAAATTTTCGTGCCATCTGCCGCGGTGAGCAAAGCCACATTACAGAGCCCAAAAAAGCCCCCTTTGAAGCTTAAGCTGTTGCCTTTCAGCAGTAATTCGTAGCGTGCGCTCAACGTTGCTCTCCAAGTTTCTTGATTTTTAACTACTTTTAACCATTCATCTTACTTCTTCGTTAACATGAATGCTATCCGCTATGTTGCAGTGCCGCAGTCGCGGTCTGCGCCATTCAGGGGCAGCGCGGCTGTCACGCCCTAAGTTGTCCTTTTCACCTCTATACTTTTTTCAAAAGACCTTATGTCCCGCTCATCTCTAATTCGCTTGGCTGGTCATTTGCACCTTCATCGTTACGGTTTTCCCAGAGGTGGTGACGTTTCTGCCAGACTATGTCGTGGATAAGGCGAAATAAATGCGTGACGCTAAAACATGGTTCTTTCGCAGTCGGCTGGCTATGGGTGCAAGTTTATGTGCGCTTGTCGCGGGCACACTCAGCGGCTGTAAAACCTATGAGGCTGCGCTCGGTACCGGCGCGAGTGTGACGGCGATTGATGCAGCTCGTTTGACGCAAAGCGGATTCTTAACCAATTACGCTAAGCTCAAACCAGTGGCTGCGATGCAAGGCATCGAGTGTTGGCGAGATACTCGCTTTGAGCCAAAAAAATATAAAAAAATCCAGATCACGCCTATCGTCGTGTCGTTGACCGCACCAAAAGATTCAAAAGATGGCAAAGTGCCTACGGTTGACCCAACTGATTTAAAGCAGTTAACCGATTACTTCTATCAGACGCTTCGCGACTCGCTTAAGCCTCAGATACCCGTCGTGACACAGGCTGGGGCCGGTGTGGTGGTGCTTCGGATTGCGCTGACTGATTTGGTGCCGACTTCGGTACCTAGTAGCGTTGCAGGTACCTTGATCCCGTATGCGTTCATTGCTGAGGCGAGCTCAGGCAAGGTCACCGGACGCCCCGCTGGATCGACGCCTTATTTGGGTGAAACAGGCATGGAAATGCAATTTCGCGACGGCGCGACAGGGGCGGTACTGGCCGAGTGTCGCGACACCGAGATTGGCCGCAAATATGCAGCAGAGCTGAACGCTGGTGCCGCGCAAGCGGCTCAAACTTGGGCAAATGGCTATATGAGTTCGTTTCAATCTTGGGGCTATGCCAAGGCAGCCTTTAACAAGTGGTCGATACTAGTGGCTAAGCGCGTGGCTGAGCTACAAGAGATTCAGCCAGCGCCTTAACGTCGCCCGCTGCACCTGAGATCAGCTTCATGACAATGAGGTGCGTTGCTTGCTCGAACCAACGTCTTGCCAACGACACACGAGGCTAACCGTGCATCCGGCACGCGGTTAGCCTTATTGCTGAGTCTATCGATTTAGGCGATTTTTTCGCAGACCGCTGCTGTGACCTGTGCGGTGGTGGCCAAGCCGCCTAAGTCACGCGTGTGCAGCCTTGGGTTGGCGGTCACCGCCTCGATCGCAGCCATCAAACGATCGGCCGCGGCTTGTTCGCCCAGATGCTCGAGCAGCATCACCACCGACCAAAAGGTACCAATCGGGTTTGCCAAACCTTTTCCCATGATGTCAAAGGCTGAGCCGTGGATTGGTTCAAACATCGAAGGGTAGCGTCGCTCGGGGTCGATATTGCCGGTAGGGGCAATACCCAGACTACCTGCTAGGGCGGCGGCTAAGTCGCTCAAAATATCGGCGTGCAGATTCGTGGCAACGAGCGTATCAAGTGTGGCAGGGCGATTGACCATCCGTGCGGTGGCGGCATCGACTAACTCTTTATCCCAGGTCACATCCGGAAATTCTTTAGAAATCTGTACCGCGATCTCATCCCACATCACCATGGCGTGGCGTTGCGCGTTTGATTTTGTCACGACGGTCAGCAATTTGCGCGGACGAGATTGCGCGAGTTTGAAGGCGTAACGCATGATGCGCTCGACACCCGCACGCGTCATCATACTGACATCGGTTGCGACTTCAATCGGATGACCTTGATGTGCGCGTCCACCCACACCAGAGTACTCACCTTCAGAGTTTTCGCGCACAATCACCCAGTCGAGTTGGGCCGGCGTACAGCGCTTAAGTGGTGCATCAATGCCGGGCAAGATACGGGTAGGGCGCACGTTGGCGTACTGATCAAAGCCCTGGCAAATTTTTAGGCGTAGGCCCCACAACGTGATGTGATCAGGGATATGCGGGTCGCCCGCCGAGCCAAACAAAATCGCGTCTTTATTGCGTAAAGGGTCAAGGCCATCTTCAGGCATCATCATGCCGTGCTTGCGGTAATAGTCGCCACCCCAGTCAAAGTTTTCGAATTCAAACTTCAGCGCAGGGTTTTGTCGTGCGAGTGCTTCAAGCACTTTTTGCCCTTCAGGGACCACTTCTTTACCAATGCCGTCACCTGGGATCGTGGCGATGCGATACATTTTCATGCGGGTTTCCAGTCAATATTCAAGATAAATTTTTAATATGATTGACGATTTAGGTGTGATAACGCTTTATTCATCAAGCATTTTACTTGCAGAAAAAGCGTCTCTTCCTTGGTCGTGCGATCGCGTGCCGGTTCCAAATAATCGCGACAATCGTGTCGGCATGTTCTTTGTTGCTATTCACCGCCACTTTCGTAACGTTTGCCGCGAGCAATAAGTTCTGGCGTACCGATTAAGCTATTTAAGCCATCAAAGTTAAACATCTTGTCGCGAAAGCCGTCGGTGCTCCCTGTCGCTTTCAATTCTGCGAAGTACGCCTGCAAGGTTATTGCGACTGAACGCACCGTGCCACCCGGAAAAATTGCGATCGAGTAGCCAAGCTCTTGCAACACAGCGGTTGACTTAACGGGTGTTTTGCCGCCCTCGACCATGTTTGCTAGCAAAGGTGCGCGACCTTTAAACCGTTCGTTGACGACGCGCATTTGTTCGTCGCTGCGCACGGCTTCGATAAATAAAATATCTGCACCCGCTGTTAAGTAGTACTCAGCACGCTCGAGCGCTTGCTCAAACCCTTCAACGGCGACGGCATCTGTGCGCGCCATGATCAAGGTGTCGGTGCTATGACGTGAGTTCACAGCGGCTTTGATCTTGCCAACCATTTCAGCGGTGGACACCACTGTTTTTCCATCCAGATGACCACAGCGCTTCGGAAAACTTTGATCCTCAAGCTGAATGATATTGGCGCCATTGCGTTCAAAGCCGCGCACGGTGCGCTCGGTATTCAATGCGTTACCAAAGCCTGTGTCGGCATCCACGATGATGGGTAGGCTGATGCGATCACGCATTTGAACAATCTTTTCATTGACCTCGGTAAACGTTGTGAGCCCCACGTCAGAGCGACCTAGTGTCGTGTACGCCACCGACGCACCAGAGAGATACACCGCCTCAAAACCTGCTTGCTCTGCCATCAAGGCTGATAAGGCGTCATACACGCCTGGTGCCAATAAAATTTCAGGTTGTTGGAGGCGACTTTTAAGATTGATCATGAGTGTGTCTCTGGCGTTTTCAGGTAAAGCAAAGTTGGAGATCAAAGATATCCGTTCATAATATCGGTTAAAGAGACGAATTCGAATCGAGTTTTAGTGGCTTAGGTTCTGAAAACATTGGCAGGCTCTTCGAACCAATTTCGATTTTTACGCAGACGTTGTGTCATTGCGAAGGCATACGGCGCAGCTTCAAGTAAGATTTCGGTTTGCGCTGCGTTTAACTTAAGTCCAGCATTGTTTGCCATGCGCAAGGCAAGCTCGCGTGTGGCAGCATCGCAGCCCGAGGTGTCAGGTGTTAAGTGTTGCGGCGCAAGTACCGGCGCCTGATTACCCGCAACGAGTGCCGGGCGTTTCGCACGCAAGCCGGCTGCCAATTCATAGGTATGGCCGGCACGTAAGACTAAGGCATCGGCCTGCGGGGCACCGACAAGCTGCAACCCCATGGGTAACCCTGCAGTGTTAAAGCCGCAACACACAGCCAGCGCGGGGCCCCCAGAGACATTGGCTAGGACCTGTGAGTTGCCACGTTGCCAAAAGGTGATGGGGCGATGCGCTGTGATTGGGCTGGCAGGGCCGAAGGTGGGCATCAAGAGCAAATCAAATTTTTCATAAATGGGTTGCATCTCGTTGATCATCCGCCGATGCTCGCGCGTCGCTGCCAGGTAATCAACGGATTGAAAGAGCGAGGCGGGTAGGATGCGACTCAAAAAATCGTGCCCAAAGTCACCTGGACGACTGATGAGATTATGCTGATGTACCGCAAAGATTTCTGTCTCAGCGATAACCACCTTGACATCCATGTAGTCTTGCATCGAGCGCACGCGGCAGTCTGCCACGTGGGCACCTAGTTGTTTGAAGATATCGATGGCCCGTTCAAGTGCTTGCCGATGTTCAGGATTGGCTGGGTTTTCCTCTTCCCACCAGTGGCGCAGCACACCGATACGCAGTCCTTTGACGCCACCGGCCAACTGAGATTTGTAATCTTGGATGGGTTGAGCGAAGCTGTTGCCGTCTTTCGGGTCGTGTCCGGCTATTGCTTGCAACATCAGTGCACAGTCTTCAACCGTCCAGGCCATCGGTCCACAGTGATCGAACGTAAAAGAGTTAGGCATGACGCCCGTGCGACTCACTAGCCCTGAGCTAGGCATAAAGCCTGCGATGCCACACAGTGAAGCTGGTCCACGAATCGAACCCCCTGTGTCGGTGCCTAAGGCTGCAGGCACGAACCCCGCGGCGACTGCGGCCCCCGAGCCGCTAGATGAGCCGCCACTGAACCGATCGAGTCCCCAAGGGTTGCGCACTGGCGGCCAAGGTAAATCAAGTGAGGGCCCGCCGTGTGCAAATTCGTGTGTATTGAGTTTGCCCATCAGCACAGCACCAGCGCCATAGAGCTTAGATACGACCGTGGCATCTTTGGTCGGCACATAGTGCTGCGCTGTACGCGAGCCGCCGGTCGTCAGAATGTCTGCGGTTTCGTAGATGTCTTTTGCCCCAAAGGGCACGCCATGCATGGGTCCGCGATAGTCGCCCGCCATGATCTGAGCCTCCGCCGCTTTGGCTTGTTGGCGTGCCAAGTCGAAGGTCGGCGTAATGAACGTACTCAGTTGAAGGTCATACGCCTCAATACGCGCGATTTGATGGTTCACGTAATCAAGTGGCGAGAGTTTGCGCGCGCGCAGAAGCTCTGCGGCTTGTGCCAAAGTTAGGTCATGCAAGGCATTGGTCATGTAAGTGGCCTTTAAAGATTGAAGCGTGTTTGGAGGTAAACCTAGACTTGCTTGAGTGGTCCTAACCCTTGACTGATGTGATTGGGTCTAAACCTTGACGCTTGTATACCGCTGCGACCACCGGTGTGCGCATAAACGCATTGAAGGCGCTGATCACTTCAGGCTTGGTTGGGTCTTTAAATACGCCAATTGAAAACGTGGTCGATTGTTGGACGGCAGGTGGAAGCTTGGCAAAGATATTGATTCCAGACACCTGCATCAACTCACTCATTTGCTGCACTGCGAGTTCAATCTCACCGCGGGCGACAAGTTCGCCCGTTAGGCCCTCTGCCAAGATAGTTGCTTTAGGCCGAAGTTCTTCATCTAACCCAAGACGTTTGAGCAGGCTTGCGAAGTACATCCCGCTTGCCCCCTGTTTAGAAAATACGAATGAGCGCGAAGCGCGCAGGGTTGCAATAAACGCCTCTTGGGTCGAAATATCTGGCACGGGTGCACCAAGCTTAACAGCCATGGCGACCTCCGAGGTCACGAGATCAACCCGTGCGCCTTGTTGCAAAATGCCTTCTGCTTCGAGTTCGTTGATTGAACCTGCGACGGCTATCACGAGATCGCCGCGGGCGCCGCTGCGAATACGTTCAGTTAATTTTGCAGTCGCACCATAGTTGATCTCAACGGTGACGCCAGCTTGTTTTTCAAAATCAGGGATGACTTCATTGAGAACGCTGCGCAACGCCATCGTTGACATGAGTTTGAGCGTGGTCGTGGGGGTTGTCATGTGCGTTCAATACCTTCAACAGTCAGAGTTAAAAATTCAACAAAGGCCTTTACTTTCGCCGAAAGATTGCTTCGTGGCAAATACACTACGAACACCTCGGGGCCTTCGACGATGTAATCGGGCAAGATAGTCTTAAGTTTTCCGCTTTTCAATGCGTCTGCTGCGATGAAGTTACTGATCATGGTGATGCCAGCGCCAGCGACCGCAGCCTCCAGCAAAGACTCTGCGTTATTGATATTCAAGGCACCCGAGAACGACTTAGAAAAATTTTGTCCATCTTTGGCAAATTGCCATTCGCGATGCCCGCCTGTCATGGGTAGCAGGTAAGCCAGGCATTGGTGTGTTTGAAGCTCTTCAGGGGTTGTGGGTTCGCCGTGTTTGGCTAAATATTCAGGTGAGGCGCAGGCGGCAAAGCTTAAGCGACAAAGCTTGCGCGCCACCACGCGCGAGTCGCTCACCGCTCCAATCTGAATTGCAGCATCGATGCCTTCATAGGCCAGATCCACCACGCGATCGCTTAACTCAACATCCACCACCAACTCTGGATGCTGCTGAGTAAACGCCCAAAGTTTTGGTGCGATCACGCGTCGACCAAAGCCGACTGGCATTTGAATACGTAGCCGTCCCTTTGGCGTGGCGTTACTCATGGTGACTGCGCTTTCCGCATCGTCGAGCTCGGCCAAGATGTTACGGCAACGTTCGTAAAAGCTTGAACCCTCGACTGTCAAGCTAACTAAGCGTGTCGAGCGCTGTAGCAGTTTGACCCCAAGCTCTTGCTCAAGTCTGGCGACAGACTTGCTGATGGCCGAAGCGGTGAGCCCTAAGCGCTGGGCTGCAACGGTAAAGCTGCGCGTCTCTGCGACTTTGGCGAACACCAGTAAGGCGTTGAGATTGCGCATTGTGAAAACCCTATTCTTGACTGCAATTCAGTATTGTTTTTCATTTTACCGGATTGACCTATAAATAATCAGTAGTTAGCATACGGGCTGAAGATCCATAACAGACCTCGCTTTTTCGAGGCCGAGACAACGTCGCGCAAATTTCAGGCGAGGCGAGAGGGTGACTTATGTTGTTGCAACAACCGGGCCAGATCGGCAATCTGCGTTTAAAGAACCGCATCGTCATGGCGCCGATGGGGACGAATTACAGCACCACTGACGGACTGTCGACCCAGCGCGACTGCGAGTATTACGTCGAGCGCGCGCGTGGTGGAGTTGCCATGATTATGACTGAGGCCATGATCGTGACCGAGACGGCGCGCTCGCACCATAATTCATTGTGTTGTTATCACGACCGCTTTATTCCAGGGCTGGCCCGATTGGTGCAGGGCATCAAAGAGCACGGCAGTCATGTGTTTGGTCAAATTAACCACCGCGGTGCGTTGCTGCGCCGGGCCGTGCTCAATATGGAGCCTGTTGGTCCAAGCGACTGGATCAATCCCAACACGGGCGATGCCGTACGTGCGCTGCGCGTCACAGAAATTCAGGAATTACAGGGTTTATTCGTGGCAGCCGCGCGCCGCCTGTGGCTTGCCGGCTATGACGGTGTCGAAATCCATGCCGGTAACGGCTATTTGTTTCAACAGTTCTTTACTGAACGGGTCAATCAGCGTACTGACCAGTATGGTGGCACCTTGCAAAACCGGATGCGCATGCTGCTAGAAACGATTGATCGGGTCAGACAAGCGTTGCCTGATTTGTGCTTGGTCGTCAGGCTAAGCGCCAGTGAGTTCGTTGAGGGCGGTTATACCCAAGATGAGATTATTGCTCTGGCTCAGGCCGTTGAGCTGGCCGGAGCCGATGCGATTGATCTGTCTGGCGGCAGCAATGAAAGCCCGCAATTGTCAAAGTATTGTATTCAACCACCATCGTTTGCGCGCGGCTGTTTGGCCCCTGTCGCCAAGCCGATTAAAGAGGCCGTTAAGGTACCGGTTTTTGTGGCGGGTCGTATTGTGACGCCGGCAGACGCTGAAGCCGTGCTAGCCAGTGGCAGTGCTGATTTTGTATCAGTGGGACGCGCGTTATATGCAGATCCGCATTGGGCACTCAAAGCCTTTGGTGAGGTCAAGGCACCGATACGCGAATGCATTGCCTGCAATGTCTGTTTTGAACGTTTAACGCTCGAAAAAGATGTGTCGTGTGTACAGAACCCAATGGTTGGCACCGAATTCGAAGCCCTCGAATTTGCCGAGCCGCAATTATTTGCACCTCCCCAAACACCACGCAAGCGGGTCTTGGTGTTGGGAGCTGGGGTCGCTGGCATTGAAGCCGCGCGCGTCGCACGTGGGCGTGGCCATGAAGTTGAGATTTGGGAAAAAGCACAGCGTGTGGGCGGACAAATTCATTTGGCCGTTGCAGCACCCGATAAGACTGAGGTTCAACCGGTGTGGGATTACCGTTGGTCGCAGTTGCTAGAGATGAAGGTGCCGGTCAAATGCGGCGTAGATGCAGACGCAGCAATGATCAAGGCGTTTAACCCAGACTTTGTCGTGGTGGCAACGGGCTCTGTACCTAGAGAGGCTCCAATTGACACCAGCGCCCTTGCGCGCGATATCGCAGTGATGCATGCTTGGGACGTGTTTACCTCGCCCGAGCGTATCGCGTCAGGCACGTCGGTGACTGTCATCGGTGGTGGCATGGTAGGCGTTGAAGTGGCTGATGTGCTGCGCCTGAAAGGTTGCGATATTCAAGTGCTAGAAATGCAAGCGACTGCCGCAAATGGGATGGCGCGCAACAATAAATTCGAATTACTTGAGCGTATTGCTGCGGCTGGGGTACGAGTGATCACACAATGCCGAATCGAAAGTCTGAGCGATCGACACTTGACGGTCAAGGTTGGACAGGCAGCTTCTACGCAATTGCCTATTGGACAAGTGCTGATTTTTGCGAATGGACCACGCTCAAATATCGATGTGGTTAGCGCCATTGAGCAAGCTGGTGTGCCCTACGCACGGGTCGGTGATTGCCATGCGCCTGGCGATTTTTTATCTGCAATTCGCGATGGCTGGATGGTGGCCCTCGGTCTTGATCAACAATCTTTTTCTGGAAGAACAGTATGACCAACAGCCAGACGGACAGCCCGAGCGGCTTGCCAACCTATGAAGTGTTCGCCGTGCGTTATGCCACGCGCGAGGCGCTGCGTAAAAATCATTTTATCGGCGGAGACCCTCATGATGGCCCAATGCCGATGGATTATTTTGTTTGGGTGGCGCGTAACGCCCAGCACACGTTTGTTGTGGATACGGGCTTTGGTGCAGAAGTGGCCGCCAAGCGCGGGCGCACACTGTTGCGTACCCCGGCAGAGGGGCTCGCTGCAATTGGCGTAGATGTCAACCAAGTGAAAGACGTGATCATTACCCATTTGCACTATGACCATGTGGGTACCTTTGACAGCTTTCCCATTGCGCAATTTCATTTGCAGGATGATGAGATGGCCTATGCGACAGGTCGCCATATGCGACACAAGCAATTCAATCACGGCTACGAGGTGGATGAGGTGGTTGGCATGGTGCGTATGGTTTACAAAGACCGTGTGAGCTTTTACGCAGGTGAAGCTGAGTTAGCCCCAGGCGTCTCGATTCATCGGATCGGCGGTCACACGCACGGCGTGCAGTGTGTGCGCGTCTGGACGCGACGGGGTTGGGTGGTGTTGGCCTCGGATACAAGCCACTATTACGAACATTTCGAAAAGAAGCGTGTCTTCACCACGATGTTTAACGTGGCTGAAGCCGTTGAGGGTTATGGCAAGCTCGAAAAGTTAGCTGATTCACTGCAACATATCGTGCCCGGGCACGATCCGTTAGTGATGCAACGCTACCCTGCGGTCTCGAAGGCGCTTGAGGGGATTGCTGTGCAGTTGGATGCAGACCCAACGTATTAGGTGATGAGATTCAACTCTTCAAAGATTTAACTACTCAAATATACAACGATTGAAACTTCAACTATTTAAATTATTAAAGAGGCGTACCATGAAACGTTTTACTTTTCTCTCGGTTGCAACGCTATTTTGTTTTAGTTTGTTGGCGCCCGTGTCTGCACAAGACTATCCCGCGCGCTCGGTGCAGGTGTTCGTCGGCTTTCCAGCTGGCGGCAGTGCAGATATCGTTGGTCGCTTAGTGATGCAAAAGCTCAGTGATGTCACGGGCAAACAGTTCGTCGTTGAAAATCGCACAGGGGCAGGGGGCAATATCGCTTTTGCCGCCACGGCTTCGGCCAAGCCGGATGGTTACACGCTGCTTTTTAGTACGCCAGGTATTGCGATTAACCCAAGTTTGTATAAAAAAGTGAATTTCAAGATTGAAGATTTCACGCCGATTGCCTTGATTGGCGAAGCGCCTTTAGTGTTGTTGGCAAATGCTAAGTTGCCGATCAAGTCGATTAATGACTTAGTTGCAATGGGCAAGACCAAGCCAGACGCCATTCGCTTTGCGAGCTCTGGCAACGGCAGTTCATCGCATCTGGCGATGGATGTGTTGCGTCATATGACGGGCATGCAATATTTGCACATTCCTTATCGTGGCGGTGGTCCCGCCTTGGTGGATGTGATGTCTGGAGAAGTCGATGTGACGATGTTGCCGATTTCGGAAAGCATGCCTTACGTGCGCGACGGCCGCGTGGTTGCCTTGGGTCAGACCGGTGTGACACGCTCGACGATCGCGAAGGATATGCCCACGATTGAAGAAGCCGGCGTCAAAGGCTACGCCTCAACCACCTGGTACATGGTGCTGGGCCCCGCAAATCTGCCAGCGAATGTGGTGTCTTTTATGCAAACGCAACTGTCCAACGTATTGCAAATGCCTGATTTACGCGACAGAGTTCAAGCCGCAGGGGTGAACATTATTAATGGTGATTCAGCCAAAGCCAAAGCGTTTCTAGAAGCAGAATACAAAAAATGGGCGGCTCTGATTAAGGCATCTGGTACGGTGATTGAGTAATTTAAAGAGCTCTCGGAGCTTGAAGGCGCCATCAGCGCCTTCCTTTTCGCTAGGACCCAGCAAGACGGTAACGCCCCTCTGGGGCCAGACCACAAGCCAAGCCAACGACGTCGTGCTTGGGACAACTCAGCCTGATTTTATTTTTTATCATTGATTCAAAACTAGACTATGGATAGCCACCCACAATCCTTATTACCCGGCGCTACGCAAAAACTTGCAGAGTTTGCTGCCGAGATTGACTACGCAGTGATACCCTCAGAAGTGATTGACCGCATGAAGACCAGTTTTTTAGACAGCGTTGGTTGTTGTTTATTTGGGGCAACTTTGCCTTGGACCCAGCGCGTTCAAGCCATGATCGAAGACGAGGGGGCTCGCCCGGTGGCTTCGATTTTTGGTACTGGTAAAAAAACCTCAGTGGCTGGTGCGGTGTTGGTGAATGCAACGGCGGGTCATGCGTTTGAGCTCGACGATATTCATAAAGAATCAATTGTTCACGCGGGTTCGATTGCAACGCCCGTCGTGGTGGCGTTGGCCGAGCAGGGGGGTGGTGCGAGTGGCAAAATACTCTTGACCGCGATGACCACTGGCTATGAGATTGGGACGCGCGTGGGCAATGCAGCGACCATGGGGTTGTTCTTCCGTGGCTTTCATCCGCAGGGCACCTCGGGCGCGTTTGTGGCTGCGGCCTCTGCTGCCAAGATGCTCAAGCTCAACGCCCCCCGCATGCAACACGCGCTCGGAATTGTCGGCTCGCAAGCCGGTGGTTTGATGGCGGCCCAAGAGGGCGCCATGGTAAAACGCTTTCATTCTGGTCGTGCAGCACAAAGTGGGGTCTATTCTGCTTATCTGGCGCAACGCGATTTCACCGGCATTAGTGACGTACTTGAGGCCGGCTATGGCGGTTATCTCAGTTCCTATTCTGATAAACCCAATGCCAGTCGCCTGACTGAAGATCTGGGCGTGGTTTGGGAGACGGGCAAGGTGGGTTACAAGCCGCACGCCTGTGTGACGAGTATCCACTCGGCATTGGATGCTTTCGCCTATTTGCTCAATACGCATCAGTTAACGCCCGACGACTTAAGTAAAGTTGAAATTGGGATGAGCCCAATGACCTACACACACTGCGCCTGGGAATACAAAGCCCAAGGGGTGACCGCTGCACAAATGAATTTGTTTTACGGCATTGCAGTGATTGGCTTTGATGGCAAGGCGTTCGTTGCCCAATATGCTGAAGATCGCCTGGCAGACCCTAAGATTATGGATTTCATTACTCGGATTGAAGCGAGTATTGATCGAGACATCGAAGCCATGGGAGCAGCTTATCGGCATGCGGCGCGCGTGAAGGTCACGACGCGTGATGGCCGCACGTTCATGCATGAAATTCTGAATCGGCGTGGCAGCCCTGAAAACCCCTTGTCGCACGAGGATGTGGTCTACAAGTTTCGCAACGTTGTTGAATCTGGCTTAAGTGCAAATAATATCGACCGCGCGATTGCATTGATTGCGCAATTAGATCGCCTGGACGACACCTCTGAGCTGTTTCACCTGTTGGCCGCCGCGCGTAACGCTTAATCATCTTAAATCTTTTTTTGTTTAACAATTTATCAGCAGTGTCTTAAGCTTTCACCCTGACACACGGTCACAAAGTTTGACGTTCAATACACCCTTTGTCACTCTCGGCTATTCATCTTTCGTCTTTAATTTTTTAACTGTTAATCTTTGAGCAGGCATGTCCTGAAATAAAATGAAACACACCTCACCATCTTCGAATACTTTGGCCGATCAATTAGCCGCACATTTCAAAAAATTTGAATATGCGCATTTGACCGAGGCGACACAAAAATCTGTCAAGCGTTTATTGCTTGATTATTTGGGTGTAGCTATTTCGGGCAGTCAAAGTGAAAGTGGTCAGGTTGCCCGTAAGTTTGCTGCCGTCACTGGCGGACATGCCGAGTCAACGTTGATTGGTGGTGATGCTCGCGTCCCTGCCATGCAAGCAGCCTTTGCCAATGCAATTTCTTCGCATAGCATTGAGCTCGACGATATCGATGTGCTGGCTCTGTTTCACTTCAGCCCACCTGTCTATTC
>CAMCII010000016.1 GCA_945874505.1 Bordetella parapertussis
GGGGCAAGTTGCGAAATTGGGCTGAAGCTGTCATTTTTTTCCTTTGGGTGCTCGTCATACTTTGAAGTGATCGTAAGTATTCAAAGAACTTGTAAAAAGAGAGTGCAAACAAGGTAAGTGCCAAAAAGTGAAGACTAAGCGGTAGGGCAAGTGGTGGGGCAAGTCAGAACAGCAAATAGCGTGCCAGAGATCGGTGTTCGTGAGGTTATTGCCCGAAGTTTGTTATAACACTAGCTGGCATCGCAGCGCATACAAATGTACTTGGTGCGAACCCCTACTTAGCTGACTTTTACCTCAAAAAAGGTGCTTTCATGCAGAACCCGACACTCGAACAGGCGATTCAATTTGCCATTGAACACGAAAGCCCCTGGAGCCATGACTGCACCTCGCCCAATTGGGGTGTCCATCACCCGGATCCCGTGCCCTACAACCGCTTACGCGGGCCTGTGCACGATCGCGGCCCTGAGTCTGGCACGATCTTGCTGAATGGCAAGACGCTGACCTCTTGGGGCGAGCCTAAGCGGGCCGATCTGACGTTTAGCGTCGCCAAAACGTATTTAGCCTTGTTGGCGGGTGTGGCGTTTGATCGTGGTCTGATTAAGGATGTCAACGCCCCGATTGGTAATACTTTGAAGGGCATCGGTTTCGATTCAGGCAACAACGCCTTGATCACCTGGGAGCACATGTTGCAGCAAACCGGCGAATGGGAGGGCACGCTTTTTGGCTTGCCTGATCAGGTCGATCGTTATCGTGCGGTGACCTTCGCTGCAGCCCCCGATGGCAAAAAGGGCGATGCACGCCCCTTGCAAGCGGCCGGCAAGTACTGGGAATACAACGACGTACGCATCAATCAATTGTCGCTTGCTCTGTTGCACTTATTTCAACGCCCGCTGCCCGAGGTGTTTCGCGAAGCGATTATGCAACCGGTAGGCGCCTCAGACACCTGGAACTGGGTGGGCTATGACGATGCCTGGGTTGAAATCGCTGGCAAGCGCGTGCAATCGGTGCCCGGCGGTACCCATTGGGGTGGCGGGATGTCGATTAGTAGCGACGACCAGGCCTTAGTTGGCCAGATGCTGCTGGATAACGGGATGGCACAAGGCAAACGCGTGCTCTCTGCCGATTGGATCAAACGTATGCGCACGCCATGCGCGATTGCGCCGTTTTATGGCTACTTAGTGTGGCTCAATGACCAGCGTAAGGTGTTTCCGAGTTTGCCTGAGACGAGCTATTTTGCAGTTGGAGCCGGTAGCTCATTTACCTGGATTGAGCCTGAATTAAATATGGTTGTTATTATTCGCTGGTTGAATTCAGCGCATGCTGATGCAGTATTTGGCAAGATTTACGAGGCGGTTAAAGCGATCGCTAAATAAGTGTTGTGTAAGCCCCTGAACGCGCTGACTTAAGCAATAATAAGTGCCTGTATGACTGAAGTTAGGCTGAGCTTCAGGTTGCAGGCAACAATGCTATTGTTGGCTTTGCGATCAGGGCAGCATTGCTTGCGTTGGTGGTTTGCAGATTGCAAACATTAAAAATGTCTTTTTTACAGGGATCAACATGCGTACCTTCACTTTTTCGGCTGCCGCAGCAGCGCTTGCGCTGACCTTGGCCACGGGTGGTCAAATTGTAGGGGTTGCTTTTACGGCACCTGCCTATGCGCAAACAGCCCAGCAAACCAGCAATATGTCGATGCCCGAGCTGCAGTCACTGGTATCGCCCATTGCGCTTTACCCTGATTCGTTGTTGTCGCAAATGTTGATTGCTGCAACCTATCCGCTTGAAGTGGCTGAGGCCGCCAACTGGCTGCGCAGCAATAACCATTTGTCGAGCACCGCGTTGCAAGACGCGTTAAAGCCACAAACTTGGGATAACAGCGTGAAGTCGCTGGTGACGTTTCCTGATGCCTTGAACATGTTAGGCAACAAATTAGACTGGACGCAAAAATTAGGTGATGCTTACTTGGCACAACCTAAAGATTTGATGCAAGCAGTTCAAGCGTTGCGCTTGAAGGCCAAGCAGGCTGGCAATTTGCAAACGACGTCGCAGTCGGTGGTTGCAACCGATAGTCAAGCTAACATCATCATTGTGCCGGCGAACCCTCAGGTAATCTATGTGCCTACCTACAATCCAATGATGGTGTATGGCGCGTGGGGCTACCCTGCGTACCCTCCGTATCCTGTCTATAACCCCGCGTGGGGCTTCATGGCCTTTGGCGTGGGTATGGCGGTTGGTGCATCGCTGTGGGCGCAGCCACACTGGGGTAGCGGCTCTATCACGATCAACAACACTAACTTTAATAACTTTAATGGTCGCTATAACTCGCTGGCCAATCAAGCGGCAAATCATCTAGGTGCAAACAGCACTTGGGCGCATGACGTGGCCCATCGCGATGGTGTGCCCTATGGCAGCTCAGCGCTGAATAATCGGTACGGTGTGGGCAACCATAGCGATATCGATCGTCAAAGCATTGCGCGTCAGCAAAACGCCGCGAACGACTGGAGAAATAATGCCAGCCCAGAAGATAAACAGCGTGCCGATCAGGCCCGTCAAAATGCCAACAGCGCGTTTCAACGCAACGCAACACCACAAGAAAGGCAGCAAGCTAGTTCTTTGAACTCGCAGGCGCGTAGCGATGCGTCGCAAGATCGCGCAAGCCCCAGTTACTCGCGCGAGGCTTCGCAAGAACGACAGTTAGGCAGCCAGGGGCGCAGCGATTTCAATCAAGATCGCTTTGGCGGCGGCGGAGATCGTTTTGGTGGCGGTGGAGATCGCTTTGGTGGTGGCGGTCGCAGTTTTGGCGGCGGACACATGGGCGGGTTTAGGCGCTAAGCGGGATGTTCGGCGCCGCGTCGTCAATCAAGGCGTCGCGTTTCGCACCAAGCGCTCGGCCTTTCTGTCACTTCGCTAGTTTCATCCAAGATCTAAATATTTAGTTATCGAGAACGAACATGATCCAAAAAATATTAGTCACCGCTGCTCTTGCTTTATTGCCCTTGTCAGCGACGTTGGGGCAAAGTACCACGGCGCAAAATCTGCCACGTGCCGACGTTTCAACCGAGGCGATGGTGGCCCTGTGCCAAAGCCGCACCGACCTCGAAGCGCAAACCTTTTGCTATGGTTTTGGTGAGGGTGTCTACCAAACCTATGAACTGAATCTTGATCCGAAAGTGCCTAAAACTGTGTGTTTGCCAGCAGCTGGGGTCGCACGTGACGTGGTCTTGGCCGAGTTCATTCAGTGGGCGCTGGCCAACCCTCAGTACAACAAAGACAAGGCGGCTGCAACAGTGATTCGCTACCTGCCAATCAAGTTTCCGTGCAAGGGCTAGGCCTGCTCAAACAAGATTTGGCGCTTTCGTTACAATAGCGCCTGTCTAAACTGCCCCGATGATGAAATCGGTAGACATATGAGACTTAAAATCTCAGGCCTCAGGGCGTGCCGGTTCGATTCCGGCTCGGGGCACCAGACACTAATAAATTCCCAGTCTCCTTGACGAGGCGGGTATTGTTCAAGCACAACAAGATGGGCTCTACCCCATTAACGGGGGATGAGCAGTATTCAGGCTCTACCTCATAACGTCAGTTGAGCAGCATTCAGGCTTTACCTCATGAACTGGGAATGAGCCTAAAAAGTTAATGTAAGTCGTATTCGGGGATGATACGTTTTATGAATTCGTCAAACATTGGCACAGTAAATGCAGTGTCTCCGTGATTTGGACTCCACACCATACCTTTGGCTATCAGAGTGCTTCGTGTTGGTGCAAGCGATGAGACCGGCACGTTAAAGCACGCAGAGATATCTCCCGAACGATGTGGTCCTGGCCCAAGCTCTGCCATTGCCCGAAGATATTTTTTTTCTTTTGGGGTGATGCGATCAAAACGCACACGAAAAAAGCTTTCATCTAATGCTGCGATAGCAGTAAGAGATGCAGCGTTCACATCAGCGAGCGAGATCGGAGATGATTGCGCTGCCCGCCAAGTATGACTACCCCATTCTTGCAGAAAATAAGCATAGCCGTGGGTAAGTTGCAAAATTTGATCTAAAGCTGCTGCTTCGATTTCTACACCCTCGTCATTTAATGGTTTTCGAAGCGCCTGGCGAGCAGCCTCAGGCGGAAGGGGGCCAATGACAGGGAAATCAAATAATCTTTCTGCATATGATTTGGCGTTTCCCATTCTTGCGCGCAGCTGTGGCAAACCGGCACCAACCAAAATAACGGGCAACTGACGTTGCTCGGTACGGTGAATCGCTGTAATCAGGGCTGCTAATTGCGTTTCTTCTACGTACTGCAGCTCGTCAATGAAGATCGCCAGTACGGTTCCAGCTGATTTCGCTGCAAGACCGACTTGTTCGAAGAGCGCTTGCAGATCATGCTCAAGATCACCGTTGTCAGCGAGACCTGGCTCAGATTCATAATCAAAACCTACTTCAATGTCACCGTAGGTCACTTTAAGTTTTTTTGCAAATCCAGCAAGTGCTCTAAGCCCACGAACTGCAAATTTTTTTGCAGCTTCAATCTGGCTTAATCGTAATAGCGCTTGGCGTAGTTGCGGCGCCAGTAAAGCAGGAAGAGAACGTCCCTCAGGAGCCTCTATGCGTACCGTGTGAATCCGCGCCTGTTCAGCATCATCTCGCATGCTATCGAGAAGCACGGTTTTACCAACACCACGTAAACCCACTAGCATGAGGCTTTTAGCAAAGCGTCCGATTCTGGCACGTTCAAACGTTATTCGAAACTCTTCACGCAGTGCATATCGACCAGCAAGCTCTGGTGGCGCTCTGCCAGCGCCAGGGGAAAATGGATTTCGAATAGGATCCATCGAAATATTTTTACAAAGTTATAATAGTTTGTATTATTTCATAACTTACCAAATATCGCTATAAGTTTTGATATCCTTCCCGCCCTGAACGGCGAGGTTTTACGCGCAAATCCGATGAACAGAGGGGGCGGGGAGTGTGCTCGAGCCCAACTTAGCGCCTGCGCACCAGTTGCCAAGGCCGAATCAGGTAGGTGACTGAAGCAAAGCCGCTCCAGACATGTACCAGCCGTGTAAACGGAAAAATCACAAAGAGCGTCATCCCCATCAGCATGTGCAGCTTAAAGAGCCAAGGCGCGTCGAGCATAAAGCTTGCGGCATCGCCTTGAAAGGTGAGTAGATGTTGCGCCCACATCATTAAGCTCACCATCATCTCGCCGTCGCTGTGTTTTGCAGACTCTGTAATTGTCAGCAAGCCCAGCAGCAGGGCGCCTAAAATCCAACTGAGCAGTAACCAATCGCGCTTGCGTGTAACGGCGCGAATGCGCGCGTTTGTCAGGCGTCGGTAAAGCAAAATGCCTAGACCCGTCAAGCACACCGCACCCATGATGCCGCCAGCAATCAGTGCCACCATTTGTTTAAGGCTATGCGTCACGCCTAAGGTGTCCCATACCCAGAGTGGTGTGAGCAGGCCAAACAAGTGACCAAAAAACAAACCTAGTATGCCGATATGAAAAAGAATATTGCCTAGGCGCAGTTGACCGCGATGCAACAGTTGCGACGACTCGCTTTTCCAGGTGTATTGTTCGCGCTCAAAACGAATCAGGCTGCCCAGCAAAAAAATCGTCAGGGCGATATAGGGGTAGATGCCAAAGGCAAGTTGATTGAGGTAGGTCATGTTGGGCCTCGTAGGTTCAAGCGCAAGAGTGAGTGGGTCGGTGGCCTTGCGCAGAGCCAGACGTGGGCTTGGGCTGAAACTGCATCGTGTGCGTCATGCTCGGGCGCAGCAGAGGTTCGACCCCATCGGCACCTGTGCCAAAGGTTTCAAGTGCTTCGTCCATATCACGTACCGGCGGTTCGGTGAACGCTTGTGGTTCGGTTGTACAGAAATTGCAAAGCACCTCAAAGACGCAAGCGTAAGGGCTTTGAGCTGCACTAAGCTTGTTGCCAATCATGGCCAGTACATGAATGGCATCGCCTAGCAGTGCTTGCACTTGGTCTACGGGTAACTGCGCTAAAAACTCTAAAAACAGTGGCACATAATCAGGTAACTCTGTGGTCGAAAGCTCGAAGCCATGCTTGCGGTACTCTTCAAGCAAGTCGACCATTGCTTGCCCACGATCACGACTTTCGCCATGAATGTGTTCAAACAAATGCAGGCTGTGTGAGGTGCTGCGATCAAAGGTGGCGACGTAGTTTTCTTGGAGGCGTATCAGAGGTGCACTTTCTAAATAATCAAGTAGTGGTGCGAGCGCGTGTTCAAGTTTGATGCTCTCATTACGAAGTGTCTTGTCCTCTTCGGAGTCCTGCTCTTTGTTCAAATTCGTGACACGTACGGGGCGAGCTTGCTCGCTACTTTGGGCCGAGGCTCGACTCACATCCGCAAGCTCGTCAGTCGAGCCTGACGGCACATGTTGCGCACTTTCGTTGTTTAATTTTCCGCGCAGCATGGGCAGCGCCGCAAGTAATTCTGGCTCGGGGTAGCAGAGCAGGGCGGATAATATCTTAAAACTTTGCATGAGCGGTCTCCACCTTGCGCACAGCGAGCGCAAGGTTTAAGCGTTAAAGGGTTTCGCTGCGGGCTTTGCGTGACTTGGGCATCTCGATAAAAATCTCGCTACCTTGTTTCTTTTTGCCAAACAGCGAAACCTCTGACACGCCGTCTGAACAACCGTTGCCAAAGCTAAAGCCGCAGCTGCCTTTTTCGTTAAAGCTGTCTTCAGCCATTTCTTTGTGGCTTGAGGGCACCACAAAGCGATCTTCGTAATTGGCGATCGCCATGATTTGATACATGTCTTCGACGGTTGCTGCATCAAGCCCAACCAGTTCGAGTACGGCTGTATCAACGTGCTGATGAACAGTCTCTGCCCGCTTAAACGCGCGCATCGCTAATAGCCTTTCAAGCGCGAGTACGATGGGCTCTTCTTTACCTGCGGTTAAGAGATTTGCGAGATAACGCACGGGGATGCGAAGACTTTTGACATCGGGGATGATGCCGTTCATGCCCATGTGTCCTGCCTGCGCTGCAGCCTGTATTGGCGACAAAGGGGGCACGTACCAGACCATCGGCAGGGTGCGATATTCGGGATGTAACGGAAACGCTACCTTCCATTGGACTGCCATCTTGTAAACAGGTGAGGCGACAGCAGCATCTACCCAGGCCTGTGGGATGCCTTGTTTGAGAGCTTCGGCAATGATCGTGGGGTCATGCGGATCCAGAAATACATCGAGCTGACTTTGGTACAAGTCTTGTTCGTTGGGCGTAGCGGCGGCCTCTCCGATCTTGTCAGCGTCATAGAGCAACACGCCTAGATAGCGGATGCGCCCCACACAGGTCTCAGAACACACGGTGGGCTGCCCGGCCTCGATGCGTGGATAGCAGAAGGTACATTTCTCAGCCTTACCACTCTGCCAGTTGTAATAAATCTTTTTGTAAGGGCAGCCCGAGATGCACATTCGCCAGCCACGGCACTTATCCTGATCTACCAAGACGATGCCATCTTCTTCGCGCTTGTAGATTGAGCCTGAGGGGCAACTCGCCACACAGGTGGGGTTGAGGCAGTGCTCGCACAGCCTCGGCAGATACATCATGAAGGTATTCTCAAACGTCGAATACATTTCTTTTTGAACGCCTTCAAACAGAGCGTCGCGACTGCGTGAGGCAAACTCGCCTCCTAAGTCGTCTTCCCAATTTGGCCCCCACTCGATCTTCTCCATTTTTTTGCCGGTCAGCACAGAGATGGGGCGCGCGGTGGGGGGCGTTTCGCTTAAAGGGGCGTTTTGTAAATGCTCGTAATCAAACGTGAACGGCTCGTAGTAGTCGTCAATCGCGGGCAAGTTTGGATTGGCAAACATATTGGTCAAAATCTTTAGGCGCCCACCCTGGCGAGGCTCAAGTTTGCCGGCTTTATTACGAATCCAACCGCCTTGCCACTTCTCTTGGTTCTCCCATTCTTTGGGATAGCCAATGCCGGGCTTGGTTTCTACATTATTGAACCAGGCGTACTCAACGCCATCACGACTCGTCCAGACATTTTTGCAAGTGACCGAGCAGGTGTGGCAGCCGATACACTTATCCAGGTTCAGTACCATGCCGATTTGTGCGCGAATTTTCATAGTGCATCCTTGACTTCGACAAGCGGCCCTTCTAGCCACTCAATTTTGTTCATCTTGCGAAGCACCACGAACTCGTCGCGATTGCTTCCCACCGTGCCGTAATAGTTAAAGCCCCAGGCTTGCTGGGCCTAGCCGCCGATCATATGGGTGGGCTTTAGTACAGTGCGTGTCACCGAGTTATGAATGCCACCCCGCATCCCGCTCGTCTGAGCCCCGGGCGTATTGATGTTTTTCTCTTGCGCGTGGTACATCAAACAAGTGCCGTCCGGGATGCGCTGGCTAACCACCACACGTGCAGTTAAGGTGCCATTGACGTTAAAGACTTCGACCCAGTCGTTATCAACGATGCCAGCCTTGCGAGCTTCTTTTTCAGAGATCCAGACGTGCGGGCCACCGCGACTGAGTGTCAGCATGCGCAAGTTATCTGAATAGGTTGAATGGATGCCCCATTTTTGATGTGGGGTCAGCCAGTTCAATACCAACTCAGTTTCGCCATTGGGCTTAAATCCCAAAACCGGCTTGATGGTCTTGGTGTCGATCGCTGGCTTATAGACACACGAGCCCTCACCAAAATCAAGCATCCAGCGATGATCCTGATAAAACTGCTGGCGACCCGTCAGCGTGCGCCACGGTATTAATTCGTGAATATTGGTGTAGCCGGCGTTGTAGCTGACCTCTTCGCTTTCAATGCCCGACCACGTAGGGGCTGAAATAATCTTGCGCGGTTGTGCTTGCACATCACGAAACCGAATCTTGTCATGCTCGCGACCTCGGGCCATATGACTATGATCCCGCCCAGTAATTTTTGACAATGCCTCCCAGGCTTTGACCGAGACGTGACCATTGGTCTCGGGTGCAAAGGTCAAAATCATTTCGGCGGCATCAATGGCAGTGTCTAAGCGTGGACGTCCTTTGCCGACACCTTCTGTTGCAACAGCCTTGTTGATACCTTTTAGTTCTTGCACCTCGTGTTCGGTGTTCCAGTTGATGCCTTTGCCGCCATTGCCCAGTTTTTCTAGTAATGGGCCAACTGAGGTGAACTTTTGATAAATCTGGTTGTAGTCGCGTTCAATGACGGTCATGTTGGGTGCTGTTTTACCAGGGATTAAGTCGCACTCACCATGCTTCCAATCTTTGGGCTCAAAGGGTTGGCCTAGTTCGCCTGGTGTGTCGTGCATCAGCGGTGTAAGCACTAAATCTTTGCGTGTACCCAGATAAGGCCCGCAAATCTCACTAAACTTCTTGGCGAGCAGTTTATAAATTTCCCAGTCGGTTTTACTTTCCCACAAGGGTTGTACCGCCTCGCTGAGTGGATGAATAAACGGATGCATGTCTGAAGTGTTCAGATCATCTTTTTCGTACCAAGTTGCCGTGGGCAGCACGATGTCGCCATACAGGCAGGTGGTACTCATCCTGAAGTCAAGCACGACCAGAAGATCGAGTTTGCCTTCGGCAGCCTCGGCGTGTGCTTTCACTTCGCTAGGCTTGATGGCATCGGCTTCATCTGCGAATAAAGCGTTCTGCGTACCTAATAGATATTTCAAGAAGTACTCGTGGCCCTTGCCACTTGAACCTAGAATATTTGAACGCCAGACAAACATATTGCGCGGAAAATTCTCTGGCGCATCGGGTTCGTCGCAACTCATACTGAGTGTGCCGTTCTTTAATTGCTCAGTGGCGAAGGCGACTGGGTCTTGTCCTGTCGCTTCAGCGGCGGCGACCACCTCAAGCGGGTTGGTTTTTAACTGAGGCGCCGAAGGCAACCAGCCCATGCGTTCAGACTTTGCATTCAAATCCAGCATGCTGAGCTGAGCGTATTTTTTTGCCTCAGCGGTGGGCGCCAAAATTTCATCGACGTGCAGTTTCTCGTGACGCCATTGGCTGGTGTGAGCATAAAAGAAGCTTGTGCCATTCATTTGGCGTGGTGGGCGTGACCAATCTAAGGCAAATGCAAGCGGTGCCCAACCGAATTGCGGCCGCAATTTCTCTTGACCAACATAATGGGCCCAGCCACCACCACTTTTACCGACACAGCCGCACATCATCAATAGGTTGATGATGCCGCGGTACGTCATATCCATGTGGTACCAATGGTTCAGCGCGGCACCCACGATGATCATCGACTTACCCTCGGTGTCGTGCGCATTCTGTGCGAACTCACGCGCGACCTGAATCACTAACTCTGGCGTAACGGTGGTATGTTTTTGTTGCCAGGCTGGGGTGTAGGGGATGTCTTGCTCGTAGCTTGAGGCGACGTTGCCATCACCTAAGCCTCGGTCAATGCCGTAGTTAGCCATTTGCAGGTCATAGACGGTTGCAACCCGCGCGAGGCTGCCGTCGGCAAGGGTAAGCGTTTTGACGGGTACGTTGCGCACCAATAGCTCGTCGTGTTCTCCGCCAAAGTACGGAAACGCGACACCGACCACTTCATCGTGATGTTCAAGTAGCGTGAGCGTAGGCTCAACGTCACGGCCTGAGGCAGCATCTTTTTGCTCAAGATTCCAGCGCCCAACTTGCGCGCCCTCATTGGTCTTACCTTCGCCCCAGCGCAAACCAATTGCACCATTTGGCACGACCAATTCGCCGGTCAACGCGTCAAGTAGAAGTGTTTTCCAGTCAGGGTTATTCGCTTCGCCGTGATTGTTGGTTAAGTGTGAGGCGCGCAAGAAATGATCGGGCGCCCGCTGGCCGTTATGCTCTTTTAATAACACCAGCATTGGCATGTCGGTGTATTGCTTGGCATAGTTGCTAAAGTATTCAGATTTGCCGCTGAGGTGAAACTCTTTGAGAATGACATGCCCCATCGCCATCGCCAAGGCGGCATCGGTGCCCTGTTTGGGTGCTAGCCAGATATCGCCAAACTTAACCATCTCGCCATAGTCACTTGAAATGGCGACGGTCTTGGTGCCTTTGTAGCGAACCTCAGTGTAAAAGTGCGCATCAGGCGTGCGCGTCTGCGGTACGTTTGAGCCCCACACCATTAAGTAAGTTGAGTTGTACCAATCGGCCGATTCAGGCACGTCGGTTTGTTCACCCCATACCTGTGGGCTCGCGGGTGGCAAATCGCAGTACCAGTCATAAAAGCTCAGACATACCCCACCGATGAGGCTGAGATAACGTGAGCCTGCTGCATATGAAACCATTGACATGGCTGGAATAGGTGAGAAACCAATCACGCGATCGGGGCCGAACTCTTTAATGGTGTAGGCGTTAGCCGCCGCGATCATTTCAGTGACAGTATCCCAGTCTGCCCGTACAAAACCCCCTAGGCCTCGTACGCTTTTGTAACGCTTGGCGCGTTCGGGGTGTTGGCTGATGTGTGCCCAGGCTGCGATGGGGTCCATGGTGAGGCGTGCCTCGCGCCACATCTCCATCAGGCGTCCGCGCATCATGGGGTGTTTGACGCGCTGCGCTGAATACACATACCAGCTATACGAAGCCCCACGAGGGCAGCCGCGCGGCTCATGATTCGGCAAGTCGGGACGCGTGCGTGGGTAGTCAGTCTGTTGGGTCTCCCAGGTGATCAAGCCGCTTTTGACGTAAACCTTCCAAGAACAAGAGCCGGTGCAATTCACTCCGTGAGTTGAACGCACGACTTTGTCGTGCTGCCAACGCTGCCGGTAGGCGTTTTCCCACTTGCGGTCTTCGTTGACCACGGCACCGTGGTGATCAGAGAAGGTACTTGTTGTTCGTGAAAAAAAGTTTAAGCGGTCTAAAAAGTGACTCATAACTGAGCTCCAGAAAGGCGACGTATTAAGTTTTGATGGTTTCAAGTGCGTGTTGCAGTACGGTTTTAAAACTGGTGAAACACTTTTTGGTTGAAACCGAATGTCTTTAAACTAGGTGTGGTCAGTATTTGTTTTCGAAGTGGGTAGCAGGAGGCACAGTTCAGACGCAGGCTAACCTCGCGATTAACACGGCATCGGCGCTTTGCCGCGCGCGTACCAAATCCAGGTGACCGCGACGCAGCTGAAATAAAACAGCACAAAGCAGAACAAGGCTGCATGTGGGGTACCCGTAAGATCGATTGACGTACCAAAGCTCTTTGGGATGAAGAACCCACCATACGCACCAATGGCGCCTGAAAATCCCAGGACCGCGGCCGCCTCTTTGCCGCCATCAATCATCGCTTGCTTTTGAGAAGCCGGATCTGACTTTGCACAGTGCTGGCGGTCGTTCAAAAAAATCACGGGAATCATTCGAAAGGTCGAACCGTTACCGATCCCGGTGAGGGCAAACAAAATAATGAAGAGCGTCAGAAAACCTGTGAAGTTGCCCGCGCTACCTTGGCTAGGTAAAAAATACATCACCCCAAGCACGGCGAGCATCATCCCGATGAAGGTCCAGAGGGTGACGCGAGCTCCGCCCACTTTGTCAGATACCCAGCCGCCTACCGGCCGCACCATGGCACCCACGAGCGGCCCAAGAAAGGCATATTTTGTGGGATTGACGTTGGGGAATTGCGACTGCGTCAACAAGGCTAAGCCTGCTGAGAACCCAATGAAGGATCCAAACGTACCCAGATATAACCAGCACATCAGCCAATTATGTTTGCGCTTGAAAATCACAGCCTGATCTACAAACGAGGCCTTAGCATCGGCGATATCGTTCATGCCAAACCACGCGGCAAGTGAAGCGAGCAAAATAAACGGTACCCAGATAAAACCGGCGTTTTGTAACCAAAGCGTTTGCGAGACGCCGTTAGCCGTATAGTCGTGACCCGCACCACCGAAGGCACCGAAGGCCCCAATTGAAATGATCAAGGGTGTCACGAACTGCACGACCGAGACCCCCAGATTACCAATGCCGGCATTCAAGCCCGTGGCAAGCCCCTTTTGAGACTTCGGAAAAAAGAAGCTAATGTTCGCCATCGAAGAGCTGAAGTTGCCACCACCAAGCCCACAAAGCAAGGCCAGAACTAAAAGAGTTGGGTAGCTAGTACTCGTATCGCGTAGCGCAAATCCCATCCCTAGCGCTGGGATTAACAGGCTTGCCGTAGATAGCGCAGTCCAACGGCGACCACCAAAGATTGGGATTAAGAACGAATAAAAAATACGAAGCGTGGCGCCAGATAAGGCGGGTAGGGCGGTGAGCCAAAACATTTGATTTTTACTGAAATGAAAACCCGCTTTATTCAAATTTACCACCACGACTGACCACAACATCCAGACACTGAAGGCCAGCATGAGTGCCGGAATCGAGAGCCAAAGGTTGCGCTGGGCAATGCGATGCCCTTCAGTTTTCCAGAACTCTGGCTGTTCGGGTTCCCAGCGGGTAAGAACATAGCGTGAAGACATGACGAACTCCGATTGCGAGTGTGAACTTATGAGCGAAGTAACAGCGCTGGGGCTGAGCGAGCTTTGCTTGGCTCGATGCCAGTTGAGCCAACGCTTTCCTTCCTAAAACTGAAGTGCATCCAGACCAGCGATACGCAAACGGTTCCATAGAGCAGCATAAAACTCGACGAACGCACTCCGGTCAGATCTACCATGGCCCCAAACATGATGGGCAGCACAAAACCACCGAGTCCACCAGCCAAACCCACTACTCCAGAGACAGCGCCGATATTGTCTGGAAACTCATCTGAAATAAATTTAAAGACAGATGCTTTACCAATGGCCATGGCGATACCAACGATAAAGAGCAAGGCGGTGAAGAGGGTTGGAGTCAGGCCAATAAAGAAGTCGCGGGGTCCATTCACCGTCATGACCGTGAAATTGGTTTGCGGATAGCTGAGCAAAAAGAATGCTACCCAACACACCCACATGACCCACCACGTGGTGTGATATGCGCCATAGCGGTCTGATACCCAACCGCCGAACGCACGCAGTACGCCGCCTGGCAGTGAAAAGACTGCAGCAAGTAGCGCCGCTTGTTGCATATCAAAACCGTATTCACCGACGTAATACTTTGTCATCCATAGCGCCAACGCAACATAGCCTCCAAACACCACCGAGTAGTACTGGCAATAGCGCCAGACCCTAGGGTCTTTCAGCATCACGAGTTGCTGTGAAAACGTGGCACCCGAAGATATGTTGTGAGCGGGATTCGTGCTTGAGAATATCCAGAACAGCACAGCGGTGATCAGCATCGCGACTGAATACACCTGCGGCACAATCGTCCAGGAACCGGCTGCTGAGGCGATCAGAGCAGGAGCTACAAATTTGGTGAGTGCAGAGCCCGAGTTTCCTGCGCCAAAGATCCCCATGGCCAGGCCTTGACGGTTTTTTGGAAACCAGCGTGCGACGTACGGCGTGCCGACTGAAAACGAGCCGCCAGCCAAACCGACAAAGCAACCAATCGCTAAAAAGTGCCAGTACTCAGTGGCGTAAGACATCAACCAGATCGGTGCCACAGTGCTTAACATCAGCAGAAAGAATACGATCCGACCACCAAAACGATCAGTCCAGATCCCGAGGGGTACGCGTATTAACGATCCCGTCAGCACCGGCATGGCAGCTAGTAAGCCAAATTCCGTCTCGTTGAGCCCAAGTTGCTGTTTGATCGGGATGCCGATGACCGCAAACATCATCCAGACCGCAAAGCAGATTGTGAAGGCCAGAGTACTTGAGGTGAGTACCCTCGTAGCGGTACGAGTTTCAGAGCTCATCGTGTGTCTTAACTGTCGTGAAGGAGATAGGACAAAGACTATGGTCTGGCGAGGTTCACGCCTATTGGTCGCTCGTTGGGGGGCGAGTAGGCATCCGAGAGGGGTTGTCTAGTTCTTTCGTACTAGAGCGGGCTGAATCATCTCTTTTGGCGCTAGCATCGGTGATAATGAGTCGACGGCATGCTCGAAATGCGCGCTTCATCAAACATGAAGTCAAAGTTGTGTCCACAAGGCGCATGTCACTGAACAAGGGGCTAAGGTCTTGTTTGTGGGGCACGCCTAATTTAAACGTCTTCAAAGAGGTCTACGTGTGGCACTGACTTGGCCTCCCTCGCTTGGACGAAATCACAAACTTGGTGTGCGTCTCGTGTCTGTGTCGCTTGCCGGTCTAGTGTTTGGGTTGGCGATGGTGCTGGGCACCTTATGGTTATCGTGGGCACTTGAAGGCGCCGCCGCTGCGATCAACGACACCGGCAGTATGCGAGTGCAGTCGGTGCGACTCGGTCTGACCCTGAGCCAATTGCGCGCTCAGGCTACACCAGACCTTGAGGTGTTGCGCCGTCAACAACAAGCTCTTGCGCAGACCCTTGCGAATTTGCGTGAAGGTGATCCACAACGACCACTACGGATGCCAGGCAGCCAAGCTGTACAAGAGCAGTTCGCACGTGTGACGGTGCTTTGGAACACTGCGTTATTACCCGCCTTGCTTGCGGTGAATCAGGATGTCACAGCGCAGCCGCGAGCTGTCAATGCCTATCTGCAAGAGCTACCTCAGTTTGTTGAACAAACCGATCAGCTAGTATCGCGTATTGAAAGCGAAAATAGTCGTACCACGACCTACTTGCGCGGTTCACAGCTTGCGCTGATCGTGTTGATGTTGGTGGGTAGTGTTGCACTGATTTATCTGTTGTACGGCTGGGTGATTCGGCCGGTGCAGGCCTTGCAGGCAGGTATCGCACAAATGACGGTCAGAAACTTCTCGGTGCAAGTGCCTGTTGAGGGGCGTGACGAATTTGGCGAGCTTGCCTCTGGCTTTAACGATATGGCTGCTCAACTCAAAGCGCTTTATACGGATCTTGAAGACCGTGTTTCGCATAAAACCTTGCAGCTTGCGCAACAAAATCGTGCGCTCAGTACGTTGTATGACTTCTCGTCGTATCTGAGCCAGCCGGGCGAGCTTGAACAGCGTTGTACGGGATTTTTAAAAAAATTAGTTGAGTATTTCGGTGCTGATGGTGGCACAGTGCGTATTCTAGATCTGCGACAAAACAATCTGCACTTGACGGTACATCAAGGTCTCTCGCTAAACTTTGTTCAAGAAGAGCAGTGCGTACATGCGGGCGATTGTTTGTGTGGCGAGGCATCGGTACTTGGTGAAACCCAAATACATGATTTTCGTAAATTGCCGGTCGAGCAACGTTATTTGTGTCGCGAAGAGGGCTTTAATTCAATTGCGATCGCACAAATTACGAGTGGTGCGGCGACCTTGGGAAGTTACACCTTGCACTTCGCTGAACCGCGCGAGTTCTCTGGCGATGATCGACGCTTGTTTGACTCGGTTGGTCAGCACCTAGGTGCGGCGGTTGAAAATCAACGGCTGCTAGCACGCACCCGAGAGCTTGCCGTGGCTCAAGAGCGTAATCTGGTGGCGCAAGGCCTACATGACTCGATCGCACAGGGGCTGAATTTTTTGAAGATACAGGTACAAATGCTCGAAGAGTCATTGAAGCGTAAAGCTGACGGTGAAGTCGCTGAAAGTATGCAGATGATCAAAACAGGGCTGCGTGAAAGCTACGATGATGTTCGTGAGTTACTACTCAATTTCAGAATCAAACTTGAGGCGGACGATTTAAATCAGGCCTTACATCATGTGGCCGAGCGTTTTACGCGTCAGACGATGCTTCCGGTTTCGATTCAGGTAGGCGGGCAAGGAGCACCGTTGCCGGCTGAGCAGCATTTGCAGTTGCTCTTTATCGTACAAGAAGCGTTGTCAAATATTCGCAAGCATGCAAAGGCGAAAACAGTGAAGATTGTTCTGAATAATGCACAAGATTTTGAATTGAGTGTGCAAGACGATGGCTGTGGTTTTGAGTGCTCAGACTCAAGCGTCGAGCCTGAGCAGCACGTCGGGTTAACAATTATGCAAGAGCGCGCGACTCGGCTAGGCGCTGAGTTGACTGTTTCAAGTGATGCAAGCGGCACGTGCGTGCGGTTGCACCTGGCACACCACGAGCGCGTGGCAGCTTAACGATGGTCACTCCGATTCGGATTCTGCTGGTGGATGATCACACGTTGTTTCGTAGCGGTATTCGCTTATTGTTACAACGTAATCATGATTTTGAAGTGATTGGCGAGGCCGCGGATGGGCTTGAGGGGGTCAAGCGTGCCAAAGAGCTTAAGCCTGACATTGTCTTGCTAGATTTGCATATGCCTGGGCTCTCTGGGCTAGATGCGCTTGGGTTGATCTTGCAAGAGACCCCTACATGTCACGTCGTGTTGTTGACGGTGTCCGAGGATGCAGACGATTTGGCGTTTGCGTTTAAAAAGGGTGCCGCTGGCTATCTACTTAAGAATATTGACGCCGACTATTTGCTTGAGTCGTTACGTAAGGTGATGCAATCTGATGCTGTGATCTCACCTGAGATGACGGCTAAGCTGGTGGCAAGTTTCCGTAAGCCCGAACCGATAGCGGCAAGCGAGATAAAAAAGCTCACACCCCGCGAAGGGGAAATGCTGGCTCAACTCGCGCTTGGCTTATCCAATAAAGAAATTGCGCGAAAACTGGATGTGGCCGAGAGTACAGTCAAGATACATTTGCAGAGTATCTTGAAAAAACTCGGTGTGAACAACCGAGTTCAAGCAGCCATTTACGCGGTTGAACATGGCTTGTCAGATTCTAAGTCGCTTCAGTGATGAGATTGATTGAGCTGTAATAAGCCCTGCTCATTCAAGATCTCGACCTGCGAGCCTTGAACTGAAATGAGGTGATCCTTAGTAAGGCGTTGTAAGGCGCGCGACAAGCTCTCGGCCTGTAAGCCCAAGCGCGAAGCGATCAGACATTTACTGAACTTCAGCTGTGTCTGCGTACCTTGTCTGGGTTGTTTTAATAGATAGTCGGCAACGCGTTCGCTGGCGCTGTGTGTACTGACTGTCTCGTTATCGTGTAAAAGAGTTTCAAAACGAAGCGAAACACTTTTTAGCATCTTCAGTGAAAATTCTGCCTCGAGCGAAAGAATTTGCTCGATATCTCGCTTATCAAGCCAGACGACAACGCTATCATCAAGCGCTTGTGCGTCAACAATGTGTGGGTGATTTAATAACATGAGCGTTTCACCAAATGAATCGCCTGCGCCAAACATCTCGATGACTTTGCCATGACGGCTTCGCGCAACTGGGATCGAGGCTTTAATTTGACCGACGGCAACGAGATAAACGCCAGTGGCTGCGTCGCCGCGTCGGTACAAAAATTGATTTTTAAGAAGACGGTGAACGTGCGCCGAATTCGCCAAAATTTCACACCAATTGCGGCTGAGCGAGGCAAAGAGTGGCGCGCGAGCCAACAGTTCGCAGACATCAAGTTGTTTGGTCATAAAGGCTCACCTATAAGAAAATGTTTCAAACAGGCCTTGTAGCGCTGTGCGTGCTAAGAGGCTGACTTCAGCGACTGGCAAAGAATGCACTACGCTGCGAGAACGCTGAACAGCATATTTCCTCACACCTTGCGCCGCGAGACTTTGCGCCAAATCAAGTAAAGCGGTTTCTGTTAACCAAGCGGGGTGCCAGGTTGTACGGCACTCAAACGCTCCGGCCCAGGCGATTAACGCTTCTAGGCACTGTTGCACTGGCTCTGCGCTTTTCTGGCGCCCTGTCAGGGCAGTATAGCCCTCAGGTGTTGTTTTGATGTCCAAGCCAACCCAGTCCAGGCTGGGCAGAGCCTCAAGCAGGCGCAGTGGGTAGATGCCTGCTGTGTGGACGGCAACCTTAAAGCCCAGCTCTTTAGTCTGGCGTATCAGTTGCGTACAAAGTGGGTCGTTGAAAGGCTCGCCACCTGAAAACACCACTCCATCGAGTAGGCCGACACGCTTTTCTAGTATCTGTAGGATGCTTTCCCAGGACTGAGTTGCTCCCCGTTGTTGAAGATGGGGGTTATGGCAGTAATGGCAAGACCAAGGACAGCCAGCAATAAAGACGACAGCTGCAAGTTTGCCTGGCCAGTCAACCGTTGAGAAGGGGACGAAGCCCCCAATGCTGGGGGTGCGCTTAGCTTGACTGAGGCTCGTTAAAAAACAGTCGTTCATTAAATTCTCCCTGCTTGCCAGTATTAAAGGAGGTCACAGGGCGGTGATAGCCCATGACACGGGTCCAGACTTCGCACTGGGTACGGCGCGCTTGATCCAGCACAATAACGGGTTGTTGGAAATGAATAACTTCAGAAAGATTGGTCATGACGATGACTCCAGATTAAGTCGTGGGTGAATAATGCGGTGGTAGATGAATCATTGAGCGGTGGATGAACAGCTGAGCAGTCGTTGAATCGTTAGGCGGTCGCTTCAAGACGTTGCTCGTTGAGTAAGACCTCGTCACACTTCGGGCAGAACTCGTGATGACCTGACAAATACCCGTGCTTGGGGCAAATCGAGAAGGTTGGCGTAATGGTGATGTAGGGTAAGCGAAACTCCGCCAGCGCGCGATGTACCAGTTGCTTACAGGCTTGGGCCGATGAGATCGCTTCGTTCATGTACAGGTGTAGCACCGTACCGCCGGTGTAGCGCGATTGCAAAGCTTCTTGCATCTCTAAAGCCGCGAACGGATCGTCGGTATAGCCAACCGGTAATTGACTTGAGTTGGTGTAATAAGGTTGGTCAGGTGTGCCGGCCTGACTGATGTCGGGCCAGCGCTTCTTGTCTTCGCGGGCGAAACGATAGGTGGTGCCCTCAGCGGGAGTCGCTTCAAGGTTATACAGGTGCCCGGTTGCTTCTTGAAACTCAGTCATCCGCGTTCTGACGTGATCGAGCAGTTCAAGCGCGAGGGCATGACCCGTTGGCGTCGTGATGTCGTGTTGATCGTGACTGAAATTACGAATCATTTCGTTGATGCCGTTCACCCCTAAAGTGCTGAAGTGATTGCGTAGCGTACCTAGGTAGCGCTTGGTGTAGGGGTAAAGCCCTTCATCGATGTAGTGCTGTACCACGACGCGTTTCTTTTCAAGCACATCGCGTCCAAGATCAAGCAGTACATCGAGTTGTGCAAACAACCCAGGCTTGTCGCCGGCATGTACGTAGCCAAGCCGCGCGCAATTGATCGTGACGACACCGATACTGCCAGTTTGCTCGGCTGAGCCAAATAAGCCATTTCCGCGCTTGAGCAACTCGCGCAGGTCAAGTTGTAAGCGG
>CAMCII010000017.1 GCA_945874505.1 Bordetella parapertussis
GTCCTAAGGTTTTTTGGATCTAACCCGTCCTTGCACCAAGCGCACCTTGCGTGGCGCGGCAATCCAGATCGCAATGTTCGCAAGCAGACAACACGCAAGCGACAGTGCAAAGGCGACGCGATAGCTGCCCGTTTCATCGTAAATCACGCCTGTCACCCAAGGCCCCACGGCGCCTCCGGCCATTACTGCGATCGTCACCACACCAAAGATTGAACCGAAAGATTTACCTTGAAACATTTCCATCACAATGGGACCCATTAACGTAGTCATGCCATAGCCCAATACTCCCTGTGATAGCACCATCACGTACAGTAACCACAGAGTGGGCGCGCCCTCAAGCGCAAGCAAAGCCGCGCACGAGATCGCTGAACCCAAACAACTGGCGCTCCACGCCCACTCTCGACCAATTCGGTCAGACAGTGCACCCATGCCGATTTGACCAAACATACCAACGCCACTGACAAGTGCTAGTGCCCAAGCAGACGTGGCCGGGCTAAAGCCAATTTCTACAAGATATTTTGTTTGATGGACTTGCACCGCATACCAGGCAAACAGTGCACAAAAATAGCCAAATATGATGCACCAGAAACGATGGGTTCGCATCGCTTTTGCGATCGTCCATTCGTTGTTGACCCACATGTGGTCAACAACGTTTGACACTCTCGCACCCACTTCGGCCTCTGTCCGACCGCGCTGCCCGTCTGGCTCAAGCCCCAGATCCTCAGGGCGGCGCCAGACAAAAAAGCTAAGCGGCGCAAGCACAAATAATACGACTGCTCCAAGCGCCAAACACGAGGCACGCCAACCCGCGCGGACGATGATCTCTTGTAACCAAGGCAAAATCACCAACGCCCCAATCCCTGCGCCTGAAAATGCAATACCAAGGGCCATGCCGCGGCGGCGCACAAACCAGTTAGGCAAAAAGATCGAATGAACGCTGTACCCCATGAGATTTGTACCGCCCCCCACAAGAAACCCGAGCGTTGCATAAAGCTGCCACGGCTCTTGCATCATGGTGGCCAGAAACAAGCCCAACGCCGTGAGGCAGGACCCAGCGAGCAACAAAAAACGGGGCCCGTAGCGATCCATCACCTGTCCGACGAGGGGACTAATTAGCGCCGACACTAAAAATCCGAATGCAAAAGCGCCCGAGGCTAAGCCGCGCGACCAGTGAAATTCGTCGATGAGCGGTGGAAGCAAGAGGGAAAACGACGTGCGCGCGCTAATCCCGATCGCGATCGTGATGAAAGCAATGGCAATCAACACCCAGCCGTAGTAGAACGGCAGCCGAGATACCCAACCGTTAAAAGCGCGATCGCGCTTGCTCTGCACTTGAACTACAGATGCTCTGTCCATAAACAACCCATTACCCAGCCTTAAGCCCAAATTCAACGCTTCGGATTTGTGATGTCAATATCGCAAATAGAGAGAGCTTTTCACTTGATTCTTTTATAAGTGCCGTCAGCGATCCCTGTTCTGGGTGAACAAGAAATAAAGCCACTCAACCGAACGGCCGTCTCGCTCGCCGAGATAATCACGTCATCCGTTTGGGTGGTTTTAAAACCGCCTTTGGCCGGAATTAAATCTGCATCAAAATCGCACAGGCGCCCTTCAGGGAACGGTGCAGGTTGGTAGGCATCTGGCATCCAATTGCCCCAAAACTTGATCTGGCTCTTAGGGCCATTCGTACTGATCAAAATTGCCAAGTCGTCTTGGGTATATTTACCCGTGGCATTTGAATACACCTTTGACTGACCATACTGCAGCAGCTCAGCAATACGTGCCCGAACCATCTTCAAACAGGCGTTTGCCGTGGCTGATGTGGCAACAGTCTTACCTCTTTCATCAAGCATACAGATGGGATATTCTGCGATAAAACGTCGTTGCGTGAGCAACACAAATCCTTTTAAAGGAAATGACGCATTCACCTCTTTAAATGTGTGCCCCATCTGTTCATCTGCGCTGTTTAGCGCAGGATTGCTACAAATCAACTTCTCTAACGGCCGTTGAGCCTTAGCACAGTCAAAGCTGGCGGCAAACGAATTATTCAACCCGATCAACAGCGCCGCTACTGCAAAAAAGAATGCACGATCAGTTATCATCAGTGTTCCGTGGGCATCTAGGCCGTTGGCACTTATGTTAGTCGATTAGAAGCGAGTGCCAGCCATCGCATTGGCTTTTAATAGTTGGTGGATTGATTTCAAGGGATTAATTTGATTGTCCACCTGCTCGCACCCTGAAGCCTTCGTCTACCCTTTAATATTTGATAAAAATTGAGCATTAGTCTGGATAAAGTTCATTCCAGAATGCGCATTGATGTCCCGCTCTAGAAGCCACTTCATTCGCGCCATACGCCTGATATGTATGAATATTGTTAGGTGCAAAGAACATCACTTTCTTTGAGGCTGGGTTGCTCTGCGTTCCGTCATAGCTTGGCCAATCAGGTTGCCCCGAAGCCCGCGGTGGGTTTCCTCGCAGAAAAGATGCTAGATAGGCAATCATGTGATCGCCAAGCTGCTCTGACTCTTTGGGCAAATCAGGGGCGTCTGTCGCAGCGGTGTTCGATAAATTTGGAAACAAGTAGTTGAGAATCGAAGAATGAACCGCGCCAAGCGCAAAGCCCGGCGCCTTTCCCTTAGCAATGCCAACACCTAATACTAGTGCATTTGGATCGGCGAACTCAAATTGATAGATCGGTGGCATTCTCGCAACCCCATTCAAGCGATTCGAGGTCTGTAAATAGAGGCAGTTATTAATTCCAACGTGCGGATTAAAGTCAGACAGCATCGAACCGAGGGTCGCGCCATTAAGATCTTTAGGTTGCTGGGCGCTTTCAAAATAGCGCTTAATCATTTTTTTATAGATATCACGATCATTTTTTCCATAAAAAGCGGGCAGATAATAGCGCGTCAAGTTCTCAAGGTTCACTGGAAATTGGGTGTGCGTACCGTTGTCGCCCAAAGAGTCGTAAGCAACGTACAGCCGCAACTCATTTTGCGCACCACCAATCATCATGGGCACTCTCACGATGTTTCCGCTGGCCACGCTTTCTTTGAATGAGCGCGGCACGGTTTGATTGTGAGTCACTGGCACAAAACTCAAGACTTGGTTACCGGCCTCAAAGGTCTGCGCTTCAAGTAAGTCTTTGACAGATATTTTTTTCAAACAAGCTAAAGATGCGGCAGCCGAATAATTGACATCACCCGGAGTTGGGCAGCGGTAGCCTCGCTGGGGATCTTTAGCGTTACTTGCCACCGACTGCCATATGGGCGTGGCCAACGCCTGTTCAAGCGTTGGTAGCTGTTGTAAGCAGGCACCACTGATCAAAAATGCCTTGTGAAATAAACCCTGAACAGCCTCGGGGCTAACCAAATGCTGACAAATAGAGCCAGCCCCTGCAGATTCACCCGCTACGGTGACGTTCGTCGGGTCACCGCCAAAGGCCGAGATATTCTTCTGCACCCATCGCAGGGCTTCGCGCTGATCTTCTAAACCTAAATCACCATTCGTGGCTGCGGCCATAGCAGGATGGGGCATGAATCCAAACAACCCAACACGGTAATTCATTGATACGACAACCATTCGCCCACGCTGTGCTAAGCGGTCAAGCCGATATAAATTTGAACCGCCGCCCACAAACGCCCCACCCGGGATCCATACAAAAACAGGAAGCTTTTCGTTAGGCTTTAGGTCAGACGGCGCCGAAACATTGAGATATAAACAATCTTCATTCAAGCTTTCTTCGGTCAGGTTATAACGCGCAGCCTGAGGGCAATGACTCGCAAATTTTGTTGCATCTTTAACTTCAAACCAGGCGGGTGTAGGTGCCGGCGGGGCAAAGCGCTCGGCGGTTGCGTACTGAATACCCTTAAATTCATCCACACTTTCGCGGGTATTTGCGAGCCCTTTTAACTTGCCGGAAGGGGTTTGAAGCAGAATCTCGTACGGTTGGGCACGGGCTTCAAATATCAAGAGCAAACCAATGAGTGCAAAAATTCTCAGAAAAAAATGCTTCTTCATGCCGTCCTCCAGATCAATGTTGCGCGCCTTTAAATTTTAAGCTTTGTAGAAAAGAATCACCTTTAGCTATTCTTGTGGCCTCGTATACCTGATTTACGAATGCCTAAGGCGGCTATGCGTATACATACCCCTGTTTGAGTTTCTCTCCGTCCTAAAGAACTGGGATTCGCAAGATAGTTAGCTACGACATCGCAGTTGGTGACGACTCGTACAAGAAATAAGTGATCGAATTCATGTCAACGCTCGTCATAGATAGCAGAAGCGACTACGACGTGCACTCTTTTAGAAAATCCCGAGACATTGGGTGAAAGCCTCAAAGAGCGTTGTGGCTTCCGTCACAGAGCACACCATTCTTTGACTGCTTGCAACCACAGAAATAAACCGTTTTGGTCTCAGTGGCTTCAAACTTAGTTGGCGTGAAGCTGCTGCCTTGATGGCTGCCGTCACAGAACGGCTGTTTTTTGCTTTGGCCACACGCGCACCAGTAATAGCTTTGCCCAGCAACAACTTCAACAGGGTACGGTGCTTTTTGGGCGATTTTTGCTTGCATGATAAATTCCTTTTTTACGTTAAGCTTCTTCATCTTTTTACCTGAATTTGCGCGTCAAACCTCGCCGCTCAGGGCAGGGAGGATGTCAGGCGCTCACTGACAATAACTCAAATGCCCTCTGAAGGTACAGCAGTTTAGAAATGAGAATATGCCAACTAAAACGAACGTTATCGACTGACTTAAAGATGAATTGTGCGTTTGAATAGACCTCACTTCAATCGAAGCTTGACTAAATCAGCCAGACATTTGTGGCTGTTAGTCTTGTTGTGTTTAGCGGGCTGCGCGAGCGTCCAATTAACAACCGCTGAAATTGACTATTTTCAACCCCCCATCGTTGCTACTGTGGCGCCTGAGCGTCCCATCACAAAATACAGCCTTTATAACAACACCATTAAAGTCAATTTGGCGCCGATGCGCCCGATCATACCAACCTATAACAACAAGGGAAACCTCTTAGCGAGTTGGACTCCGCATCCGCAAGGGGTCGCAAACAGACCAACGATTGTCATTGTTCATGGTGGCCACGGCTTAACACCAGGCGACTTTGCCACTGCAGTGTGGGCACGCGATCAGCTGGGTGCCAACGTACTCGTTCTCGATAGCTACTGGAGCAGAGGTCAGGATGAAAACTGGGCGACCTACACTCGGCTCGGCGCTAATGCCAGAACCTTAGATGCCATTGCTGCTGGGAAATGGTTGTTCAGCCGGGGGGTTGATCAGAAAAAGTTGTTTTTGATGGGTGGCAGTCAAGGTGGATGGGCCGTGCTACGTACCTTCACAGACGAACCCTTCATCGCTGAGCAGGCTCGCGGCTTATATCGCGCGGGTTTTAGCTTATATCCCAACTGTAATAGCAAAGGCTGGCGAGACGATCCAAAGCTTGGTCCCTATTGGGGGCCTGTACTAGTGTTTACTGCGGGTAAAGATACTGCTACACCGCCCGAGCGTTGCCCGACGCGCGTCTTTAAAGATGCAACGTCCTGGACGCACTACCCAACCGCCACGCACGGCTGGGATACCTCAAACCGAGGCGCCCATACCCCCTCTGTCGACGGCGAATGTGGCAAGGCCTTAAACGTTTTTAATCAGTTTGCTGTCTGCCGCTCAAATGCAGCGACCAACGATATGCATACAAAAATAAAAGCATTTATCGAGGGGCTCAAATAGCCCGCACACTACTTTGAGCGAATATAAAGTGCACCGTTATCGCCATAACCATCGATGCCCGCGCACTTATTGCCATACGCATCGCAGATCACCACTTTAGTGGGTCGATTTTGCGCGTGGGCGTTGGTAATCGTTTTTTCGGCTGCAATCACTACCAAGGCCAAGGCAATTACAGTTAAAACTGCTTTTGTATAGAAATCTGGTTTCATTTTTTCTTCCCTGATACCATCGCATCGCGCGCGCTCAAGCGTGAGCTTGCTTCACTGAATCCCACACTTAGGCTATTGATCTGCCGCGCATTATTTAGACACGCGAGCAGAATACTCTCTCGCTGTTAATCAATTTTTGCGCCAGAAAACTCAACGACCTCGCCCCACTTCACGATTTCGCTTTTCATGTAATCGGTTAATTGCTGAGGTGTTCCACCCATGATGGTGTAGCCTAGGTTCGTCATTCTTTCGCGAAGTGCCGGCTTGATCAGTACCGTATTCACTGTTTGATTCACTTTTTTCACAACCTCAGGCGAGGTGCCCTTGGGTGCTAAAAAGGCAAACCACGTTGTGGATTCAAGCGCTGGAAACCCCAACTCTTTGGTGCTTGGAACGTCAGGCAAAACGCTGGTGCGCGAGTCGGCCATAATCGCCAAGGCGCGCAAGCGACCGTCTTTGACAAGGCTGGCAATTGCCATTGTGCCCGGAAACACTGCTTGTAAGTCTCCACCGATTAAGTCTTTGTTCACCGCGGCTGGGCTGGTGTAAGGCACATGCACCATCTGCACGCCCGTTACCTTTTTATACAGCTCTGCTGCAAGGTGCCATGAGCTGCCACTGCCGGTCGAGCCAAAATTCAGCTTGCCTGGATTTTTCTTTGCATATTCGGTCAAGTCGTTCAATGTCTTAATTGGCAGTTTTGCATCGACTGCAATAACGTTCGGAATTGAGCCAATCAATACAATCGGTTCGAAATCGTTGATCGGATGAAAGGACTTTGTCTCATACATCGTGACCGCAGAGAGCGTTTGTACTGTTATTGGCCCTGTCTTGTCATGAAAGATGACTTGTTATTACGTTTGCGTCAATAGGTCGGCTTCAAAAAAACAAATGTATGGTCACCAAACTCATATTGGCAGCGATTGAGCGTTTGATCATTTGGGACAAATTCTTCAAACAGTTTGTAATTTTTTGAATCGCGAACTTTAAAATTCACAAATTCAGCACCATCGTTGTACCCCAGCACGAGTAAGCCATTTTCTTTGAGTACCGCATGCGTGCCCAATAACAGCGCTTCGCAATCTTCTAGCCGATTCATTCCAAAGCCGATCAAACCGTTGGCAATGATCGCGTCAAAAGAGCGAGGCGCATAATATTGCAAGAGTGTGCTCGCCGATCCAATCGTATGATGACCTCGATTGCCATAAATCGCTTTTTTGGGCTCTATATCCATCGTAAACAACTCGGCGTCTAAGCACTTAGGGTAATGCCAGCTCCGCTTATCTGTCCCTAAGAACAGGCAGCGAGCGCGGCCAGTGTGTTGCTTAAAGCGCGCGTTGAGTAAAGCAAAAATCTGATTTTCAAGAAACAAACGATTTTCAGATTTCAACGGAAACTCAACGCCCAGAGTCACTGCGAGATGAGGCGACAACTTAAACAGCAATAGCTTAAGTTTCGTGGTGAGTCGACTCATTCTCAATACTCCAGTGAGGCTTCAATCTTGCAATGTTATCCCGCTGGCACGAATAAAAGTTGTCCAACGGTCAAACTCTTTTTTGTTAAAGGCGACAAAATCTTCGACCGAACCACCCATCATCTTTGCACCGGCACCTTGAAACCTTTCGCGAACGTCGGGCATCTTTAGGATGGCATTAAACTCGGCGTTCATTTTATTGATGATGGCAGCAGGGGTTTTCGCGGGCGCCCAGATCCCATACCAAGCTGCGACATCAAACCCGGGGTAGCCACTTTCGGCAACCGTAGGAACATCGGGCAGCGTCGGGATGCGATACGAGCTGCTGACGGCCAAGGGGCGCAGCGTGCCAGCTTTGATGTGTGGCGTTGAGGTCGCGACACCATCAAAGCCAAACGTGACTTCACCTGCAAAGATTGCAGTCATTGCTGGGGCTCCGCCTTTGTACATGACTTCAATCACATCAATCTTACTCATCATCTTTAAAACATTAAAACTTAAACTCGGCGACGCACCAATCCCTGTACTGGCATGACTCAGTTCGCCAGGTTTCGCTTTCGCCGCTGCGATCAAATCTGCCAAGGTCTTGTAAGGCGACTTTGAGGATACAACAAGCACGTTGGGCACCTCAGCCACGGTAGTAATTGCCGAAAAATCATTGAGCGGGTGGTAAGACGGCTTCTTGGCTAGCGCGTAATTCACAGCGTGCGTGCCAGAAGTACCTAAAATAAAAGTGTAACCATCGGGCGCACTTCTTGCGACAGCTAACGCTGCGATCGTGCCACCCGCACCAGCTCTGTTCTCAACGACGACCGATTGGCCCACGCGTTCAGATAATTTAACGGCCAAGGTACGCGCCAACACATCAGTCGTACCCCCCGCCGGAAATGGCACAACGAGCTTGATCGGTTGATCGGGGTAGGCGGCATGAGCCACCTCAAGCGAAGACATCAGCGTTAGGCTAATGAGTATTTTTTTTGTCAGATCGTTCATATTGTCTCTTGATTTTTGAATAGTTGTTTATTTGGAATACGCAACGCCAAAATCGTTATTGGAAGCACCAAAAACGCTTTGCTCATTGCAAGGTAAATTTTTTGCCTAGCGTTCTACAGTCTTGCTATCGACACCTTCAGCCACCGTCAATTTTTGCTAATCACATCGGGCAGATTATTCTGATGATTGGCGCCCAACACTTACTCTGGCGTCAAAAACTCTGTCACGAGTTTGATGAGCTCGACAATACCCAACACAGCGATGAGCAAAAATGTGCCCACAGCAAACGCCAAGGGCACACTCAGCCAACCGAGCGAGCTTGATAATAACGTGTAGAGCACCAGCGATACCACTAGGGATAAACCTACTGTCATCGGCTTACCGACTTTAATCGAGACATGCAAGACCCACGACAATTTTGATCGGTTTGTTTGGGTAGATCTCTTGCGCCTGTGCCGCGATACAGATAAAAGGGTGTTGCAGAGCTGCGTTATGTCAAAATGTCGCCAACACCTTACCTTGAAGAACAGGGCGTCTTCGCTCATCATCACTATAACAACAAGTCAACTGAGAGACCTCATCATGCCGTTTTACGAAAAAGGTAGTACCAAAATCCATTACCGAGAAGTTGGCTCAGGCTTTCCAATGCTGATTTTGCCCGGCGGCGGCCTCAATGCCACTACCGCGTTTTGCACAACGACTTCGCCGTTTGACCCAATGGAAGAGTTTCGCGACAGCTATCGCTGCATCATCGCTGACTCGCGTCACGCCAATCGAGGTTATTCGTCGGGACCCCTCGAAGTGGATCGCCCTTGGGACGCTTACACCGATGATCAACTGGGCTTGATGGATCATCTGGGTATCGATAAGTTTTTGGTGATGGGCTTTTGTATCGGCGGCCCCTACATCTGGAACCTGCTGAAACGAGCGCCTGGGCGTGTGGTGGCAGCCATTCATGCACAGCCTAGTGGCTTTCGTCCAGAGATGCCTGAGCTATTTCGTAGCGGCAATATGAAAGAGTGGGCACCAACGCTTTGCTTGCAGCGACCCGGGGTCACCCTAGAGATGGCGCACGCGTTTTTAACCAACATGTACACCAACCGCAGTGACTTTGTGTTTACGGTGGATCGCGATTTTGTTCGCAAGTGCAGCACACCCACCTTGGTGTTACCCGATGACAGCGTGCATCATCCCTACGCAGTCGCCAAAGAGGTGGTTGATCTGTGCCCAGGGGCAGAAGTCAGCATTTACCCCTGGAAGCAGCCCACTAGTTTGGTGCCGCAAGCTGTGGCGCACATTCGTGAGTTTCTAGCTAAGCACGCACCGAAGTAAGCGAAACACGGCAACTCAAGGCTGTCGGCCTACCTGATGCGACGCCTTGAGTTAGCTTAAAACGAAAGCCTTTGTGGCCTAACCCGCCAGCAAGTGGCAACTCACCATACGCCCTGAAGCCAATACAGTTTGTGCTGGCGCTTCAGTTTTACAGCGCTCGAGCGCGACTGGGCAGCGGGTGTGAAAATGACAGCCGCCTGGCCGCTTAATTGGGCTGGGTACATCGCCCTGTAACACAGTACGCTGTGTTTTTTTCTGTGGATCAGGCACTGGCACCGCAGACAACAAGGCCTTGGTGTACGGGTGCATCGGGTCTGAAAATAATTCGCGACGCTCTGCCAACTCAACGATTTTGCCAAGATACATCACAGCTACCCGGTGGGTCATGTGCTCGACAATGGCCAAGTCATGGCTAATGAAGAGCAGCGCCAGGCCAAGTTCTTTCTGCAGGTCTTGCAACAGATTCACAATCTGTGCCTTGACAGATACGTCAAGCGCCGACACCGCCTCGTCGCAAATAATTAAGTCTGGATCAGCAGCCAAGGCGCGCGCGATACAAATACGCTGACGTTGTCCGCCAGAAAATTCGTGTGGCCAGCGGCCTCCGGCGTCTTTACTCAGACGAACTTTTTCTAACAGCTGCGCCACCTTTGAATCGATCTCGGCGTCAGACTGCACCAAACCAAAATTACGAATAGGCTCGGCGATGATGTCTTTCACCCGCATTCTTGGGTTCAGGCTTGAAAAAGGATCTTGAAAGATCACCTGAATGCGTTTGCGTAAGGGCCGCAACGTCGAAGCACTGAGTGAATCGATGCGCACACCATCTAACCAGACCTCACCCGCAGTCAAATCAAACAGGCGCAAAATCGAGCGGCCCACCGTTGACTTGCCACAGCCCGACTCACCCACCAACGCTAGCGTTTCGCCCTTGCGAATCGAAAACGAAACATCGTCAACGGCATGCACTTGCCCCGTCACCTTGCTAAACAATCCCGTCTTGATTGGGAAAAACTTTTTTAGGTGGCGAACCTCGAGCAGCACGGGGTTTTCATTCTTAGACATCGCGTCACGATCAGTTAGGTTATTCATTGGCAAAAGCCACCTGGCCGGCAAAGTGGCACGCGACCAAATGTCCGTGCCCTTTATCTTGCATGGCAGGTGCAATTTCGAGACAAGGCTCTTTTGCGAGTGGGCAGCGCGAAGCAAACACACAGCCTTTGATCTTTTGTTTCAAACTTGGCACTAAGCCCGGGATTTCTTTCAAGCGCGACGTGTGACCGTCGAGCGACGCGCCGAGTTTAGGCACCGCACCGAGCAAGCCTTGCGTATACGGATGCAGCGGGTGCGCAAACAGCTCACCCACAGGTGCTTCTTCAACTTTACGCCCGGCGTACATCACCATGACGCGCTCGGCCACTTCGGCCACCACGCCCAAGTCGTGGGTAATCAACACGATTGCAGCGCCAATCTTGTTTTTAAGATCGGCCATCAAATCCAAGATCTGCGCCTGAATCGTGACATCCAAAGCCGTGGTCGGCTCATCGGCAATCAACAGCCGAGGGTTACAGGCTAAGGCCATCGCGATCATGACCCGCTGACGCATACCGCCAGATAATTGGTGCGGGTACTCATTTAAGCGGCGTGGCGCCTCTGAAATCCCAACAAGCTCTAACATTTCAGTAGCACGCGCGTTGGCCTGCTGGCTGCTAATCGCTTGATGCAAGAGCAAGGTTTCACGCAACTGGCGCCCGATCGTTAGTACCGGATTCAAGCTTGTCATCGGCTCTTGAAAAATCATCGAGATCGCGTTGCCGCGAATCGACTGCATTTGTTTTTCAGAGAGCGTTAACAGGTCTTGATCCATAAAACGGATTGAGCCAGCGATTTTTCCGGGTGGCTCAGAGATCAGACGCAAAATTGACATTGCGGTGACCGACTTGCCGCAACCGGACTCGCCCACGATGGCGAGCGTCTCACCTTCGTTAACTGAAAAACTGACACCATCGACCGCACGGTTCACACCATCAGGGGTGCGAAAGTGGGTTTGCAAATTCTCGACTTCAAGCAAGGCCAAAAGATATCTCCAATCAACTTGTTTTCGACCTGCGTGGATCCAATACATCACGGAAGCCATCACCCATCAGGTTGACAGCCAAAACGGTGAGCGAAAGAAAAACCGCAGGGAAAAAGATGATATAGGGCTTAATCTGGAATAAGGTACGGCCATCGGCCATAATGTTGCCCCAGGACGGAATGATCGGAGGAACACCAGCGCCAATGAACGACAAAATAGATTCTGTAATCATGGCCGAAGCACAGATGTAAGTAGCCTGAACAGTGAGTGGTGCCAGCGTGTTGGGCAGAATATGTCGCCAGATCAACATGGGCATGCGGCAGCCACATGAGATCGCAGCGTCGACATACGCTTGCTCGCGAAGAGATAAGACTACGCCGCGCACCAGCCGCGATACACGAGGGATCTCTGCGATTGTGATCGCAATCACAACGTTTTCAACACTCGCACGCGTCAATGCCATCAGAGCAATTGCCAACAGTATCGGAGGGATAGACATCAGTCCATCCATAATGCGCATGATCACCGAATCAGCGCGACGGAAGGTTCCAGAAACCAATCCTATACAGAGCCCAGTGACTGAAGCAAGTAACGCAACAGAAAAACCGATGATTAAGGAAACACGGGCTCCGTAAAGGACACGTGAATAAATATCACGCCCAAAAGCATCCGTTCCAAACCAATATTCAGCCGACGGCTCAAGATTTCGCTTTCGAGGGGCAAGTTCTGTTGGATCCACCGAGCCTAGCCACGGCGCCGCAAATGCGATAAACAACATCACTAGCAGCAAACCGGCACCGAAGGTAATCGTCGGATTATTCAATAGGAACCCAAGCCAACCATTACGTTGACGACGAGGCTTTAAGAGATCCGGCAGGGCGGGGGCAGCAGCAAAACTAGTCATCAATAACGTATCCTAGGATCAACGATTGTGTAGATTACATCAACGCAAAGATTGACAAGCACATAAACGAAACTAAAGACAACTACCAGACCCTGAATGAGTGGGTAGTCTCGGCGAACAATTGCATCAATTGTCAAACGTCCCAACCCCGGAATTGCAAAGACACTTTCTGTAACGACCGCACCCCCAATAAGCAGAGCGATACCGATACCAATAACTGTGACAATTGGGACTGCTGCGTTTTTAAGCGCATGTATAAACAACACGCCCCTCTGCCCCATACCTTTGGCTTTAGCAGTGCGAATATAGTCTTGAGAGAGAACTTCCAACATCGTGGCGCGAGTGATACGCGCGATCAGCGCAATATAAACAAAGCCCAAAGCAATGGCGGGCAGTATAAGGTGTTCGAACCAAACACCAAAGCCTTTAGAGAAGGAAACGTATCCTTGAACTGGTAACCAATCAAGCTCAAGGGAAAAGAAAAAACTAAGCAAATAGCCAACAACAAAAACTGGCACTGAAAATCCAACAACCGAAATCGCCATCACACTCCGGTCGATCCACGTTCCCGATTTCCAAGCAGCTAACACCCCAACCGGCACAGCTATGCTGACGGCGAGAACCACAGTCAAAAGCATAAGAGAGAGCGTTGGCTCAACACGTTGAGAGATTAGCTCGCTGACAGGGATACCCGTGAACATCGACACACCAAGATCACCGCGCAAAAGATTAAAAAACCATTCGGAAAACCTTACCAAATACGGTCTATCTAGACCTAGGCTTGCTCTGATTTTTTCAACATCTGCAGGACTAGCTTGATCACCCGCAATCACAACTGCCGGATCACCCGGGGCAATGTAGAGCAGACTAAATACAAATAGTGCGACGATCAACATGACTGGGATGGTCGTGAGCACCCTGCGAATAATATAACTAAACATAGTGGTGAAGTTTCCGCTCTACTACATTGAAGCCCAGACAATAGCAGGCTGGACGGATCGGGGCGCACGCACCTAGATTGCGCGCACCGATCCCAATCGACCTAAGTAAGTCAGAATTAAGTTTTCTTCACACCACTGAACCATGGGAGCGGTCCGCTAGCGATACCGGTTACATTCTTGCGCCATGCTTGATAGGTTAGGAAAAATCCAGTCGGAATATAAACCACACCATCCATACCAGCCTTATTGATTTTCGCAAAAGCGGCTTTTTCAGCATCTTGTGTTGGTGCATCGAACCATTCATCGATTCCTTTCTCAACCTCAGGAACACTGGGCCAACCAAACCAAGCTTTATCTCCGTTTGCACGTATGGCGATATTACCAGCCATCGTTGTGCAATCTGCGCCAGCATGCCAGGTGTGGAACATATTCCAGCCGCCCTTACCCGGCTCATTCTTGGATGCACGGCGCTGACCCACGGTACCCCAGTCCGTCGCAACGAAATCGACGTTCATACCCAATCGCTTAAGTACGTCAGCGGTAATTTCGCCCTGAGCTTTGGTAATGCCCATGTCTTGGGCAACCAAGCATGTGACGGGCTCCCCTTTATAGCCAGACTCCGCCAACATTTTCTTCGCAAGCTCCATATTCGGACCTTTCTTAAGCGCATCGCCTCCGTTTTCTGTGTAAAGCGGAGTATCAGGCGTAAAGAAACTAGCCGATTTTTTCCAGAGGTTTGTGTCTGACCCCACCACAGCTCGCATGTAGTCTTCCTGACTAATTGCCATTTGGACAGCAAGGCGTACTTTAGGATTGTTGAAGGGAGGATGTAAGTGGTTTAATCGGAAGGCACCGATATTTCCCAGAGGATCCGATATGTCGACCGAAATGTTACCGTTACGTCTCAGTAGAGGAACCAGGTCAGGCAGTGGCAGCTCCCACCAATCAATCTCTCCGCTTTGCAACGCAGCCGATGCCGTCGCAGGGTCAGGCATGATGATCCACTCGATACGATCGAAGTGAATTTGTTTTCCTCCCGACATCCAGTTGGTGGGCTCTTGCCGCGAGTTATAGCCTTCGAAGCGCTCAAATACCGCGAGAGCTCCGGGCTTGAACTCTTTACGAGAAAACCGCATTGGACCAGACCCGATGTACTCGTCAATTTGCTTGAACGGATCTGTTTTAGCCAACCGCTCCGGCATGATAAAACAAATCGGCGTACCTATCTTACCCAAGGCAAGCAACATCTTTGGATAGGGTTTCGAAAGCACCCACTTGAAGGTAGATTCGTTGACGACAGTTAATTCTTTTTGAACAGCGCGGATCATCAAACCCAAAGGGTCTCGCTTTGACCAACGATCGATACTTGCAACGGCATCTGCTGCGAGTACTGGAGCTCCATCATGGAATTTCATCCCGGAGCGTAGTTTAAACGTCCAAGTCAAGCCATCGCTCGAGACTTCCTCGCTCTCAACCATCTGACGCCGAGGCACCAGTTTGTTGTCCATCCCGTAAAGCGTATCCCAAACTAGCTGGGCACCATTGCGCACAACATACTGCGTGCCCCAAATTGGATCAAAGTTAGCCAAATTGGCCTGTGGCACAAATTTAAGCACTCGATTTGAGGCTTGTGAAAATGCTGGTGCCCCAATCACGCCGGTAGCGGCGAGACTCAAGCCGGCGGCGCCTTTCAGCAAATCGCGACGATTGAAATTCATATATAACCCCTTGTGATTAAGAACGCTTCTTCTATTTAAGCTTAGGATGACCAAGCAAAAAACATGCCTGATAAAAGCAACCGCCGATTAATATAACCAAATAGTTGGCTAACATTCACTAAACATCAACCCGCAACCCGCAATCCTCAACTCTCAACCCGAGTACTTCGGTCTTTGGCTAACCGCCACAAACACTCAAGCAACAACTCAACAAATTAGCAACAACTCAACAAATTAGCGTGTGCACGTTTGTACAACGAGAACGATGGCTAATATTTATTTAGCCACGAAATCCAGACACTAAGCGAGTCTATCGCCTAGAATTGATAATAGCAATTTCTGTTTACCCTGACTTTTTGTCCCTTACACCTATCGTACTCGGAGCAAACCGATGAATACTCTTACGCGCCTAGCGCAACTCGCCCTCACCGCTGCGCTAACAACTGTTGCTTTCTCGGCCGCTGCACAGGCTTATCCTGATAAGCCCATCAAGATTTTGATCCCTTTCCCCCCAGGTGGTGGAACCGACTTCGTCTCACGTATGGTGGGCACCAAACTCGGCGAACTGACGGGCTGGCAAATCGTGCTTGAAAATCGACCAGGTGCCGGCGGAAACCTCGCTATTGAGGCAGCGTCAAAAGCACCCGCAGATGGCTACACCCTAGTGATGGGTCAAACAGACAACATGATGCTCGGCCCTTGGCTGTACACCAATCTGTCGTATGACAGCGTGAAGAGCTTTGCCCCAGTGGTGCAGCTCTCAGTCACGCCCGCAGCCGTTGGCAGTGCAGCCAACTCAAGTATTAAAACTCCACAAGACTTAATCGCAAAGGGCAAAACAGCCGAGGGCTTGAAGTGGTCAACCGCCGGGGCGGGTACGCTTGGCCATATGGTTGGCGAAGATTTCAAAAAACGCACCAACATCAATTTGCTGCAAGTGCCCTATAAGGGTGCATCGCCCGCCATCACCGACGTGATGGGCGGTCAGGTCGATGTGTACATCGGCACGCTCGCGTCACTTGTCCCGCTCATGAAAAGCGCCAGGCTCACTGGGGTAGCCGTCACAACAGCAAAACGCTCGGTTGATTTTCCTGATATCCCAACGCTGGATGAAAGTGTCGCAAAAGGCATGGACTTCAGTATTTGGATGGGGATGTTCGCGCCTGTCGGCACCCCGCCAAACGTCATCGCTCTGTTAAACAAAGAAACGAATCGTGTCTTGCAATCGCCTGACCTCATCGAAAAGTTAAAAGCAGGCGGGGTCTCTGCTGGGGGGGGCACCTCGGAGGCGTTTGCCGCGTTTGTCAAAGCGGATTACGCCAAGTGGGGCGCCTTGGTTAAGGCTTCAGGCATCAAGCTCACCGATTAAATGCCGTTGAATGCGACGCGGTAACACGCCGCGCTGCACCTCTACAGCATGACGACCGTAAACAGTCGATGACCGATAGTGTGAGCAAATCTGCACCGCCTTTGCGTTGATTTGCTCGCACTTCTTGTGGCATTTTTTATTTTGGAAGCGGCTCGCCTGAGGGCGCCAAGCCAAATTTTGACAGCGCGTTCGCACGGCGTTGCAACCACCAACCCGACGATTCGTTCCAGTGCTTAAACTCGGCATCGGGCGCCAAGGTCTGCAAAGCGTGTAGCGGCCAAAATGGGTCGTACAGTGCCTGACGGCCCAGAGCAATCAGATCAGACTGACCCGACTCCACAATATCTTCAGCCTGCTGCGGATACAAAATCAAACCCACCGCCATGCTGGGGACCCCAGCCGCGTTTTTAATTTGCTCAGCATAGGGCACCTGATAGCCCAAGCCTTTAATTGAATTTTGCACCGTCGGCGAACCGTTGATACCACCCGACGAACAATCGACGATGTCAACACCACGCTCGGCCAACAGCGGTGCAATCGCTAACGAATCTTCAAGACTCCAGCCCTCTTTGCCTGCACCGTCTTCAATCGAGATCCTAAAAAAGAGCGGCTTGTGACTGGGCCAGTTTGCGCGAATCTCAGAGGTGACATCTAACGCAAATTTCATACGCTTGTTCAAATCACCACCATAAGCATCTTGGCGGTTGTTGGTCACGGGGCTCAAAAAGCTCGAAATCAAATACCCATGAGCGCCATGAATTTCAACGATATCAAACCCTGCGCGATCAGCACGTGCTACGGCTTGACCAAATTTTTGAATCAACTCTTCAATCTCAGCAATCGTCAACGCGTGTGGCGCCGGAAACTCTGGGCCATAGGGCAAGTTTGAAGGGCCGCGTGGCGTCCAGGGCGCCTCGCCGTGTGCCGCGTCAGCTGCGGTGAGCGGCCCACCGCCCTCCCAAACGCGTTGGCTTGAACCCTTACGCCCCGAATGGCCGATCTGAATTGCAGCCAGCGCACCTTGTGAATGAACGAAATCCGTCACGCGCTTTAAACCCGGAATAAACTCATCAGACCACAAGCCCAAGTCACCATGAGTAATGCGCCCCGCCTCTTCAACAGACACCACTTCAGTCATCACGGTGCCAAAGCCACCCAAGGCAAACTTACCGTAGTGCGCCAGATGCCAGTCGGTCGCAAACCCGTTTTCAGCGCGGTACTGCATCATTGGCGCGAGCACGAGACGATTGGGTAGGGTCACGCCACGCAAGAGCATCGGGCGAAACAATAAAGGGGGATCAGTGTTCATTGGAAAAAGGTGTCTCGAGATAATTTGTTTGAATGTGACTGCGATGTTTGAGTATAGTAAGCGAAGTCACCTTGAGGATCGAGACCGCATGACACCCTACCGCCCCGCACAACGGCTACTGCATTGGTTAGTCGCGCTCTGCATCCCGATACTGTTGGTGTTAGGTCTTTGGATGACGGCGCGCGCCAGTGCAAACCTTTGGGATGATCAGACCAACCTGTTGTATGGCTTGCATAAAGCGCTGGGCTTTACTGTCTTATGGCTAATGCTGCTGCGCCTGTTTTTAAAACTGCGCACGGCAGCACCCGCCTACCCTGCAAGCCTCACACCAATACGCACCCTTGCCGCCAAAACTATGCACGGGCTGCTGTATACCTTGCTATTCGCCGTGCCGCTTTTAGGCTGGGCCGGGGTGACCGCATACCCAGCACTCATTACCGTGGCGGGCTATCACCTGCCAGCGATGCCTTGGGTGACGCAAGACCCAGCGTTAGCAAAACAGTTGTTTGAACTGCACGGCACGCTTGCCTTCTTGCTCGTCGCCTTGATTGTTTGCCACATCGCCGCGGCACTTGTGCATCTGTTTTTCAATCGCGATGGCATCTTTGAGCGGATGTGGCCGGGCAAGTCAAGCGAGCCTCGCTAGATGCTGTCGACCATCGCTCTAAAAACGCCGAGCGAAGTGCGGTTAAGGTGATGGACGCAGCCACGAGGCAGCCGCGCTTTCGAAACACGCGACACAACATCCGCTCAATTGGCCTTCGCCTGAGCGATCTGTGTGATGACCAGACCGGCCAATAGCAAAACGATCCCAAACACCCTGAGCGCATTGACCGGCTGCACGAGCGATTCAAACAAACCGAAGTGGTTGATAAAGCCAGAAAAAACAATCTGAGCAACCATCGCGTACAGAATCACATTTGCAATGCCAAAACTAGGCGCCAGACAAGTCACGCTAATGACATAGAAAGCCACGATTAAGCCGCCGGCAAAATCGATTGGCTTGGCGCCGCCTAGTTTTGACCAATTAGGCAGCGCACCGGTAAACAATATCGCGGTCAGCAAACAAGCCAAAAAACCCACGCCAAATAACACGACAGGGGCATGAAGCGGTTCACCAAGGGTTTTCCCTAGGCGGGCATTCAAAACGCCCATCACCGGAATCAACGCGCCGGCTGCGGCGGACCAAAGGGCATAACGGATTGAACTCAAAGGGTGCTCCAAAAAATCGTGATGACCAGTTAACAGGGTGAACTGATGACTGCAAAGTCACCTCAAGGCAAGAAAGTCGTTTCAAGGCGAGAAGGTCGCTTCGAGACTAAAAGTCGGCTTCTAGGTGACAACGTGGCTTCCAGACAACAAAGTCGCTTTACTGCCAGGTAGTCGCTTTACTGCCAGGTAGTCGCGTTACTGCCAGGTAGTCGCTTTAAAGAATAAAGGTGTCATTAAACGAACAATGTTGGTCAAACATTAACGCATTTCGCGAATTGTTTAGCCACGCTCGCGGGTGAACGCCTCAATTTTTACCCGACTTTCAGGACTGTGCCCGTAAGCCTCTAACAACAACTCACGCGACCCAAGCTCAAAATCTTCAAACTCAAAGCCGGGCGCAACGACGCAACTCACAAAACTGCAAGAGTCAGCGTTGGCTGGCTGCGCGGCAAACCAGCTTCGCGCCGCGATTGTGAGCTGAAAACAGCATGAATCAACACCTAAACGCTGCGTTTGAAGCTGGCCATCTTCTGCAAAACTGTAAATGACCAAATCGCAACCCGAGTGAAAAAACCAGGTTTCGTCAGACTGAATGCGATGCCAGGCCGAGAAATCATCGCCTGCTAGCAAGTAGTGAATGCTGGTGTAGGCTGAGCGCTCTGGCGACCCTGCGCCAGTTTGCACACGTTGCTTGGCGC
>CAMCII010000018.1 GCA_945874505.1 Bordetella parapertussis
GTGTCAGTTGGCACGGAAAGCACCGACTGTAAAAAAGACACTTGTTCGTCAAAGTGTGCATCGATCCATTGATCAAGGCGGTTGTAGTCGGCAGTCATCATAGCGATTCAGGATTTAGGTTTCAGATGAAGCTCAATCATACTTTCAAAGCGCCCTAACGACACACATTCGACTCGTTAGGCCGCTTTATACAAAACGCCCTTCAGTAACCCGAACCGCAGACACTATTTACTCTATTCGCTCAGGGTAATGAAAACGTAGCCTTGCCACAAGCGCGGGTAGAACTCATCAAGGCTGAGCAACTAAATCAGCAAGCAAGGCCACAAACGCCCGTACCGTTAAATCAGCATCTTCAGCAGTAATGATTTCGAGTGGATTGTGACTAATGCCGCGATTACCGCCGCGTACAAACAACATGGCTTGCGGCATGATGGTGTGCAGCTTCATGGCATCGTGCCCCGCCCCACTGTTGAGTTTAAATACGGGCTGACCCACGGCGGCCACGGCGCGCTCCCAGCGTTGCTGCCAGGCAAGCGCCGAGGGGGCTGCGGCCGCACGCATGACTTCGGTGTATTCAAACTTAACTTGACGGCGCTCGGCAATCGCCCGGGCTTGTTTGAGAATGTCGCCGGCCAGAGCATCGCGCTGTGCGTCGGTAGGCGCCCGCATGTCTAGGGTAAACGCGCACTCACCAGGAATCACATTAATCGACCCACCCGGCACTTGAAACTGCCCCACAGTGGCGACCGAATCGGCATCGGCAAGGGCGCGCTGCTCGGCCATCAAACTGATTTCAGCTGCGGCAAGCATGGCATCTTGTCGCATCAGCATCGGCGTTGTACCCGCGTGGGCTGCCATACCAATCGTTTTACAAGTCGCCCGGATACCGGCATTAATTGAGGTGACCACACCGAGTGGCAAGGCCCCTTCACACAAGACTGGGCCCTGTTCAATATGAACTTCAACAAACCCTAGATATTTAGCTGGATCGCGTTTCAGGGCGACAATCGAGTCAAGTGTGCCAGGCAAGCCGGCTTGTTGCATCGCCTGCTGCATTGTGACGCCGTCAGCATCGACTTGCGCCAGCCAGGCCGGATCAAAGGAGCCCGTCAGCGCACTAGCGGCTAAAAATGTTGCACGATAGCGTTGGCCTTCTTCTTCAGCAAAGCCCACCACTTCGATCCCGAAGGGTAAACGTTGCTTGCGTTGAGCAAGATCGCGCACCGCGGCAATCGGTACCAAGATCCCTAAGCGGCCATCATACTTGCCACCATTGCGCACGGTGTCATAGTGTGAGCCCGTCAATAATCGTAGTGCCGTTGGCGACTGACCGTGGTAAACCCCCACGATGTTGCCCACTGCATCTGTCGACACGTCATCAAACCCGGCCTCAAGCATCAGTGCACTTAAGCTGCGACCCGTTGCGAGGTGCGCGTCGGTCAGGTAAGTGACCGTGAGCTGGCCTTTTTCGGCCCAGTGCGGCTCGCTAAACTGAGCAATTTGCTCAGACCACTGCATAATAGTGTCGCCAAAGCGCATGTTTAGACTGATCGCCTCAAAAAATAAAAAAAACCAAACCCTAGGAAAGGCTACGGAAAAAGACACAAGCCATGCCTGCAGGCATGCGTGAACCTACCGTCAAAGCATTGAAATTCTCAGTGATGAACTATAACCAAAAAAGCAAAAAAGGCGACAAAAAACTCTGTCGCCTGAGCCATCACCTAGCAAAAATCTCTTCCTTAATACGTCTTATAAGGCAAGAACTTACCCGACAACACCACATTAACGCGATCACCCTTTGGATCGGGCTCACGCTTAATGTCCATCGAGAAGTCGATCGCGCTCATGATGCCATCGCCAAACTCTTCGTGAATCAGTTCTTTAATTGTTGTGCCATAGACATTGACGATTTCGTACCAGCGATAAATCAACGGATCGGTTGGAACAGAAGTGCGCAGCGAGCCTTTGTATGGTACGACTTGTAGTAAGGCAACGGCTTCAGCGGGCAAACCAAAGGTCTTACCGATAATCGTGGCCTGCTCTTTAGTGAGTGTCATCTGGCCCAGACAGGCCGCCGTTGTCCACTCTTTAGAGAGCTTGAGCTTTTTTGACACGTCGGCCCACTTGATGCCTTTTTGCACCTTAGCCGAATAAATCAAATCGGTCACGTCTTCGCGGGTCATTGGTTTAGCAACTGCTTTGGCGACTGCCATATCGATCTCCTGAATTTAAAAAGTAAAAATATCCAAACTGCTAAATGCTAAAATTCAAACGCGACGCAGCGACGTTTGAGGCGGCTCACGAATCCGTCATTGAACCAACCCTAATCAGAACACCTCGATTCTCATTTAAGCCGCTGCAAAGGTCTTAGACCGATGCACTAAGAAATCAATCAAATCATTACGCACTTCGTAAAACTTTGGGTCATGATGCATCGTGGCACGTGTACGATCGCGTGGCAGTGGGTTGGTCACGATTTCTGCGAGCTTGGCGCGAGGGCCATTACTCATCAAAAATATTTTGTCCGACAATAAAATTGCTTCATCCACGTCGTGGGTAATCATGAAAACAGTTTGTTTTGTCTGGCGAACAATCGTCACTAACTCGTCCTGAATATTGCCGCGCGTTAAGGCATCTAAAGCACCAAACGGCTCGTCAAGTAACAACATCTTTGGTTGAATCGCAAAGGCCCGGGCAATGCCAACGCGTTGTTTCATACCGCCCGACAGTTGCGAGGGTTTTTTATTTTCTGAGCCTTGCAGGTGCACCATATCAATGAACTGCTGCACATGTTGATCGACCTGCGCGCGCGACCAATCTGGCCACTTTGAGCGCACGGCAAAGGCGATATTGGCGTGTACAGTCATCCAGGGCATCAGCGCATGAGCTTGAAACACCACACCGCGGTCCAGACTGGGGCCCGAAATTTCTCGACCATCAATAAACGCGTTACCGCCCGTCGCGGCTTCAAGGCCTGCAAGCACATTTAAGATCGTGGTCTTACCACAACCCGAATGACCGATGATGCAGACAAAATCACCTTTGGCGATTTCAAAATTGATATCGTCAAACACAACCAAATCACCCTCGCCAGAGGGGCTTGGAAACGACTGCTTCAAGGCTTGCACTTGTACAAAACTTTGCATACTAGAACCACTCACTTGATTGAAGACTGCTGGGCTTGCTCATGACAGGTCGCCGCGGTTTGAACGCTGCGTGAAAGACATAGTGTGCAGCCGGTGCCTGGTCGAAAGATGCTCTGATGATGCAAGATAGGTCGCCGCGGTTCGAAAACCATCAAGATTAATCACGATAAGTCACCGCTTTTTGAAGGCGCGCAAAACACAAATCGAGCAACATACCAATCACACCGATCAAAAATACCGCCACCAAAATGTTGGCGATTGAGAGGTTGTTCCATTCGTTCCAAACAAAATAGCCAATGCCTGTGCCACCCACTAACATCTCGGCGGCCACGATCACCAGCCACGCAATCCCAATCGAAATTCTCATCCCCGTCATAATCGTCGGTGCTGCAGCAGGCAAAATCACCAACAACGCCTTGCGCAAAGGCTTAACTTCTAACGTGCGCGATACATCAATCCATTCTTTGCGCACTGAGGCCACGCCAAACGCAGTATTGATCAGCATCGGCCAAATCGAACAGATGAAAATCACAAAGATGGCAGAGACCCCAGAGTCTTTCAAGGTACAAAGAGCCAACGGCATCCAGGCCAACGGCGAGATTGGCTTGAGTACCTGAATGAAGGGATCAAGCGCTTGAAACACCAAGCGTGACATGCCGATTAAAAAGCCTAACGGTACCGCTACCAACGCCGCCAAGCCAAAGCCAAGCCCCACTCGCCCGACTGACCAAGCTAATTGAATTCCAACGCCTTTGTCGTTCGGGCCCTTGTCATAGAAAGGATCAGAGAGTTGCTCGACCAATTTACGCCCAACATCCAAGGGTGTCGGAAATGCCGACTTCTGACCCGAGGAGGCCGCCGCCCCCACTAACTTGGCGTACTCGTCATCGACAGTCTGAGTGCCGACAGCCGGCATCGTACCGATCTGCCAGGCCGCCAAAAATACCCCGAGAATCAACAGCGATAAAATTAATGCTCGTAGTTTTTCGCTCTTGAGCATCGCCCTTAAACCTTCTTAATCGCAAAGCTGTCGAGATACTCTTTTGGCTTGTTCGAGTCAAACACTTTACCCATTACGGTAATAATTTTGGTGTTGCTTGCGGGTGCAACCAAGCCGGCTTGCTCCATCGCACGACGCGCATCAGTTGCCAAGAACACATCACGGGCAATTTTTTGATAATCCACTTCACCTTTGATCTGTCCCCAACGCTGCATCTGAGTCAAGATCCAGATTGCAAATGACTCCCACGGAAACGGATCAAAGCCCGCACGGTCAGGTACTTTTTTAACGCCACCCAGGCCATCAGCGAAAGTGCCGGTCAAAACTTGTTCAACGACCGTTAAGGGCTGATTCAAGTAGTTAGGGGTTGAGATCGCTGCCGCAATTTCTTTACGATTCTCTGGTTTCTGCGCATATGCTGTGGCTTCAACGATGGACCGCAACAACGCACCGTAGGTGTTGGGGTTGCTGGTGACAAACTCTTTGCTCGCCGCAAAGGCGCAGCAAGGATGGCCGTCCCACAATTCTTTTGATAGCAGGTGAATAAACCCGACACCGTCATACACAGCACGCTGATTCACTGGGTCTGGTCCTAAGAAACCATCGATGTTGTCGGCCCGCAAGTTAGCGACCATCTCGGGTGGCGGTACGACGCGGATCTGCACATCGCGATCGGGATCCAGGCCATGTTCAGCAAGGTAGTAGCGCAACAGATAGTTGTGCATCGAATAGTCAAACGGAGTCGCAAACTTAAAGCCTTTCCAATCTTTTGGATTACGTTTGTTTTTGTGCTTCATGGCAAGCGTGATCGCTTGACCATTAATGTTTTCAATCGCGGGCACTGTGTAAGGTGTAGGTGATGCACCGGCACCGATTGAGATCGCAATTGGCATCGGCGAAAGCATGTGCGCCGCGTCGTACTCTTTGTTCATGGTCTTGTCGCGAATCACGGCCCAGCCTGCGGTCTTGATCACTTCAACGTTTAAGCCTTGGCGCTTATAAAAGCCCATCGGGTCAGCCATAATAATTGGCGTTGCGCAGGTAATCGGGATAAAGCCAATTTTTAGATCTGTCTTTTCTAACTTGCCACCTTGAGCGAAGGCCTCTTTGGCAGCCGCTAACGGAAACAACGCCGATAACGCAGCGAGCGCAGTGGGTGCGCCCACAGCTCGCAAAAACCGCCTGCGCAGGCCGTCTTCAGGAAACACCGCACGCATGACAGCTTGCTCAACCACCCGCGAGGTCAACGCGTCTGAGGATCGCTGTTCAACTAAGGAAACGCTGGCTTGGTGCTCAGCCTCAGACTGATGCTGGCCACAGGCGCAGCGCAAACGAACATTCGAATCAAATGGATTTGAGAATAATGACATCGCGGGCACCCTTTGCGTTGAGACTTGACATAGGGTCAAAAGCAAATAGCGTGCCAACTTTATAGAGTGAGATCGTGATGAAGCAAAACGGAACGACTCCCTCCGAACGATGCATTGTTTAACAGCGTGATCGCAAATTTAAGTGCGTTAACTTAGTGCAAAGGCCGATCACTTAATACAAATGCACCGAAATGGTGAGTTTATGCACCCAGTTCAAGCAACACTGGTTGATGATCAGACGCTTGCGTCACTTGGTTAACCGCAAAACCTTTAACGCGATGGGCGAGCGAGTCGCTGACAAAAAAGAAATCGCACCCAACAGGTTCTGGGCCGTAGGTTCTGTCAAATAATCTAAAGGTCGAGGGGTATGCTTTGCCGGGGTGTAATACATCAAAACTATTCACAAGATTGCACTTGGTCTCTGTTTGAGCAGCGCTTGTTTGAGCAGCGCTTGTTTGAGCGTCACCCGTTTGCTTAGCGCTCGTTTGACCGTCGCCTGTTTGAATCATGGTGGCGTACTCTTCGCTGTCTGGTTCGAAGTTGAAGTCACCACAAATGATGGTGTCGGTTGTTAACGGCTTGGGTTGATAAGGTGTGCCCTGCTCTGTTTTAGAGGGTTGCGCCGCCAACGCACAACCTTGCAAATGCAAATCACGCAGCGCACGCGTTTGTGCGTGGCGCATCACCTGGTTGTAGTACTCGAGATGGCTTGTAATCAAGCGCACCGGGCCCCAAGGCGTTTGCACGGTGCAGGTCAGTGCGATGCGCTGCATGCTGGGTGTAGGTTGCGCCATCGGTGGGTTGGGATAAGGCAAAGGCGTGTGCTGCACTTGCCTGACTGGCAAGCGCGTAGCGATCAAGTTGCCAAACTGCTGGCGCATGGTGCCGCAAGGCGATAGCTCATCAATCGCTGGGCTAAAAAACACTTCAAAACCGGGCAATAATTGTTTGACGATTGCGGGTTGATTGGGGTGCGCAGTGCCAGTTAAGGCGGTGTAGTTGATAGCAACCTCTTGCATGCAAATGGCGTCGAAATCTGCCATGTCATGGGCAACGTTAATGACCCGTGCAATGTCGACTACGTTGTCTAAGCCTTTAAACCACTGCACGTTATACGTTACGATTTTCATTTGATACCCGCCCGCATAAACGACTGCACAAATTGTCGTTGAAAGATCAAAAAACCAATGAGCAGCGGCCCTGAGGTTAACAAGGTTGCAGCGGTGATCACAGACCAGTCAATGCCCTGATCGGTTGATGAGAACACTTGCAAACCGACCGTCAACGGCCGAGAGCCGACCGAGTTACTGACCACTAGAGGCCATAAGAAATTGTTCCAGTGATAACTCACTGAGACAAGCGCAAAGGCGAGATAGGTGGGCTTGGCCAAAGGAATATACACATGGCGCAATACCTGCAACGACGTAGCGCCTTCCATTTCAGCGGCCTCAACAAGCTCTTTAGGTATAGTTCTGAAGGTTTGTCTCAACAAAAATATCGCAAAGGCAGAGGCAAAGTAAGGCAAGCCAATCCCAAATAAGGTGTCTACCAGGCCAAGCTTGGTTAAGGTTTGATAGTTTCTAACAATCAGAATCTCGGGCATGATCATGAGCTGGATCAGCATCAACGAAAACATCAGATTTTTGCCGCAAAACTCGTAGCGTGCAAAGGCGTAGGCCGCCAAGGTACACAGCACTAACTGCATCGCCAAAATGGTGGTCACCAATAGTGTGGTATTTAAAAAATAGCGGGCAAAGGGTGCTGCATCCCAAGCGATCATAAAGTTATCGAACGTTAAAGGCGCCGTCAATACAAGCTTGGTGGCAAACTCCGACGGATGAAACGCAGCCCAACAGGCGTACAACAAGGGCGAAATCCATAACAGGGCCAACATCCACGCCCCCAGCGTCGGCAACCATCCCGCGTAGACGCCCTGCGCTCTCATCGGTAATGCGCCCTACGATCAAGTACAAAAAATTGCAGCAAGCCGACCAACGCCAACAGCGCAAGCAGCACGGCCGTCAGCGCAGACGCATAACCTTGATCCCAAAATTTAAAGCCCACCTCATACAGATAAAACAGCAGTAACGATGAAGCGTTATTAGGCCCACCTTTGGTCATCACGATAATATGGTCGACCATTCTGAAGGCATTGATTAAGGCATTGACCAACACAAAGATGGTGGTGGGCATTAATAGCGGCCATTGGATACGCCTGAAAAAATACCAACTGCTTGCACCTTCGATCTGAGCCGCCTCTTTGTAACTAGGGCTGAGCGTTTGCAACGCAGCCAAATAAAAAATCATAAAGAAACCGGCTTCTTTCCAAATCGCCACCACGATGACAGACCCCAACACTAAGTTTGGATCGCCCAACCAGTTCTGGCTCGCAAAACCAAAAACTTGCAACACTTGATTAATCAGCCCATAGCCAGGTGTGTAGAAGAAAATCCAAATGTTGGCCACAGCGATCATGGGCAACACAGTCGGTAGAAAATAAGACAAGCGCAAAAAATCTCGACCAACGATCTTATCGTTGACCCATAGCGCCATACCCACTGAGAGCGCGATCGAAATCGGAATAGTCGCTAGCGCAAACCACAGATTGTTGATTAAAGATTTCCAGAATACTGGGTCTTCGATCATGCCCTGATAATTATCTAATCCAACAAATACGCTAGCGCGTCCCGCACGCGGGGTAGACATCAAACTATCAAGTAGCGTGGCAACGGCGGGGTAATGCGTAAAGCCCACCAAAAAAACAAAGGCGGGCAAGAGCAGCAAATATGCGTAAACCTGATGGCGCAATGGGTGCATATTTTTATGGATCTCAGCGTAAAACGCTCGTACGCCAATCTCTTAACTTATAAATTCTGACTCGAACAGCCAGAGAGAAGGCATGTTGTCACAACAGGGAGGCGTCAAACTTTTTAGTCTGACGCCAAACTCAGTCTTTACTTTTGATACGGCCGCAGCAAGCGCGTGGCTTCTGCCTGCGCATCTTTCATCGCTTGCTCGGGCGTTTTGGTACCTGTTAACGCCGCTTGCAAGCCGTCGTTCAAAGCTTTAGTCACGCGCTGATTGTCGTGGGTTGAAAGTTCAGCCACGGCAAAAGGCAGTTGATCGCGTGCCACCAATGCGGGTGGAAACTCAGACGCGTATTTTTTCAAAGCAGGCGTTTCATAGGCCGCAGGCGAAACAGCCACATAGCCTGTGTCAATACTCCATTGCGCAGCACGTGCAGGCTGCGTGAGCCACTTGGCAAATTTATAGGCGCCCTCTTGCTCGGCTGCCGCCGCTTTTTTGAAGATAAAGAAATTACCACCGCCTGTAGGCGAGCCAGCGCGCGCACCAGCCGGCAACATCGCGACACCAAAGTCAAACTTGGCGTTGGCACGAATGTTGGTCAAGTTACCCGTGGTAGTCCAGATCATTGCCGCTTTTTTCTCCATGAAATCGCGCGGAGTTGTACCCCACTCGACTACGCCTGGTGGATGAATGCCATGCTTTTTAGACAGATCTACCCAGTAGCTCAGCGCCTGGACAACTTTGGGATCGTCATACTGCACGCGATTACCCTCGGGATTGGCTAGAATGGCACCGTTTTGCGTACTAAAACCTTGAAACAGCCAATACGGAAAACCACTGGAAGGCACTTGAATGCCCCACTGCGTGACGTTGCCGCTCGCATCTTTTTTGGTCAGCTTCTGACCCATGCTGATCGTTTCAGCCCAGGTCTTTGGTGGTGTGTTTGGATCGAGTCCAGCCGCTTTGAAAGCCTCTTTGTTCCAGTACAACACGACTGTTGAGCGTTGAAACGGTACACCCCAAGTTTTATTACCAAACTGACCGTTCAACATGAATGCTGGAAAAAAACTTTTTAACCATTCGCGATCAGCGTCGTTTTTGACAAAGTTGTCAATCGGCGAAATCGCATCTTCATCGGCCAGCGTAAACGTATCGGTCGACAGCAAAATTGCAGCCGTAGGCGGCTTGCCTGACTTGTGAGCAGTCAAGACCTTAACAATCGTTTCTTGATACGTACCCGAGTAAACAGGCACGACGTTGTAGTCGGGGTTCTCTTTATTAAAATCAGCCGCATACTGGTCGATTGTTTTTGTGATGGGCCCGCCCACCGCAACCGGAAAATAAAAAGAAATATCTGTTTTCGCCAAAACAGCAGCGCTTGTGCAAAGCCCTGCAGTCAGCAACGCCATACGACTTAGCATGTGTTTCATCTTTAGTCCTTTTTAGTTTAAATACGTCGTCCATGTTCATCGAACCAGTGCAGGTTCGCTGGGTTCCAACTCAATTGCACTTCACCTTGCACGGCCAGGGCATGCTTACCTTGAGCACGTACAGCCAACATTTGCGAGCCGACGCGTGCGTGCAGCAACAAGTCGGCCCCCGTAAATTCTGTTTTTTCAACGGTAAAACTCGGGCCTGCACCAAGCACAATGTCTTCAGGGCGAAGCCCTAGGCGAACCGCGCCCGCAGGTGGCGTGAGTGCAACGCTGCTGCCGGCGATACACCCGTGCTCGAGCTCGAGAATATTCATACGTGCACTACCAATAAACTGCGCCGCGAACAACGTGCCGGGCCGTTGATAAATCTCAAACGGGGTAGCAACTTGTTCGACACGTCCACCGTTTAACAGCACCACGCGATCAGCCATACTCATGGCCTCAGTTTGATCATGTGTCACGTACACCACTGACAAACCTAGCTTAAGTTGCAAGGCACGCAACTCGTGACGCATCTCTTGACGCAGTTGTGCATCAAGGTTTGAAAGAGGCTCATCCATCAAACACAACCGACTATCGGCAACCAAGGCGCGCGCGAGGGCCACGCGTTGTTGCTGACCACCTGATAACTGACCAGGCTTGCGCTCTTGATACGCCGTCAGGCTTAATAGATCAAGCACCTTTTTTAAGCGCGACTGCAACTCAGTAGAGGGCACCCGCCGCACGCGTAAGCCAAAGACGATGTTCTCAGCAACAGACAAATGCGGAAATAAAGCGTAGTTTTGAAATACCATCGACACGCCGCGCTGCGAGGACGGGACCTGTGTCACATCTTGATCAAAAATCTTGATCTGCCCGGTGGTCGGGCTTTCAAGCCCAGCGATTAACCGCAAAGTTGTGGTCTTGCCACAGCCCGAAGGGCCAAGCAAGACTGAAAACTCACCAGTCGCGAGCGTCAAGTCTGTTGGGTGCAGCGCTGTGGCGGCATCCCAACTTTTACTGACGCGAGCAAAACAAACAGCGGTCATTGGCAAAACTCGTCTCAATTTATCGTGATTAATCTATCGCAGCGTCTAGCTTCCCGCGTTGCCAGCGCAGCCCTTTGCATGAGATTCGCTAATCGTAGCTTAAATAAGATGACAAGTATGTGACAGCCTATCGTCACGTGCTGCAGTGCAAAATAAAGAAGCTATTCAGGCCAACCCGCAAGGGTTATCATCGTTTCACGCAAGCGACTCAGCGCTTGCTCTGAATCCGCCTCTTTGATGCCTCACACAAACAACACACTCCGTATTTGGGATTTGCCCACGCGCTTGTTCCATCTTGCCTTGGCGCTATGCGTCACGGGTGCGATCGTCACGGTCAAGCTGGGGGGACTTTGGATGGATTGGCATGTGCGCTTGGGCATTATTTCACTTGCACTCATTACCTTCAGGGTGATTTGGGGCTTCATCGGCCCACGCTATGCACGTTTCACACAGTTCTATGCCTCGCCCCTTCAGGTGTGGGCGTACTTCAAAGCGCCAACCAAACGTGCCGGCCATAACCCCTTGGGTGCTTGGTCCGTCTTTGGAATGTTGGCAATTATTGGCTGGCAAGGCACGAGCGGCCTGTTCGCCAACGACGACATTTTGACACAAGGGCCATTCGCCAACATGGTCAGCAATGCATGGTCAAGCCGCCTGACCAGTCTGCACCAATTCAACGAAATCTTTGTTTACGCCGCGATTGGTTTGCACCTGGCTGCGATCGCCTTTTATACCTACAAAGGTCAACGCCTGATCATGCCCATGGTGCATGGCGATGTAGGGGCCGATACCCTACCGCATGACACCGTCCCCGCTCAAGATAACTGGCGCGTGCGAACCAGCGCTGCATTACTCACCCTCACCTTAGGCATACTCGCTTGGTGGCTGATTCGTCTCGCGTTCAACGCGAGTTAATATCTTTTTTAATCACTCATTTTTAAGGAAAGTCTCATGCCAATCGTTACCAACGGGTCCTGTCGAATTTATTGGCGCGGGGACGGCGACGCAACACTGCCGGCACTGGTCTTGGGTAACTCTTTCGGTACCGATCATTCGCTATGGGATCCGATGCTCCAGGCGCTGATGCAAAGTTTTTATGTAGTGCGCTATGACATGCGCGGCCACGGTGGCTCTGAGGCACCACAGGGCGATTACTCGCTCGCTCAACTGACCGATGACGTGCAAGCAGTGATTGCAGCTGCTCGCTTGAGTTCGTACGATTATTGGGGGATTTCACTGGGCGGCATGGTTGGGATGGAGCTTGCTGCGCGCAAACCCACGGGCCTGCGTCGCGTGGTGCTCAGCAATACCGCGGCAGAGTTTGATGCCGGGATCTGGGATACCCGTATGGCAGCGCTCAAACAAGGCGGCATGCCGGCAATTATCGACGGCGTTATTGGGCGTTTTTTCACCCCTGACTTTGTGGCAAAAAATACAATTGAATTAAAACGTGTTCGTAATACCGCGCTGTCGCTCGCAGCCCATGGGTATGCCGGTTGTTGTGCCGCGATTCGCGATATGGATTTGTACCCAAGACTGGCCAACATTCAAGTTCAGGCTCTGGTCGTTGTAGGCGACTCTGACCTATCGACCCCCTTGGCGCGTGGCCAAGCCTTGGTGGAGCGCATCAAGAACGCCAAGCTCGTCACGGTGCCTTCAGCGCATATACCGCCGACCGAGATCCCAGAGCAATATCTCAAAACTGTACTACCGTTTTTGAAGCCTTAAGCTAGGAGTGTTCTTGAAGGCTGAATGAGCGATGTCCCAATAGCAGCATTGCAAACAAACCGAGGCCTAGACGGGCCTCGTGATACATCAAGCGCCAAAACATCAAACCAGCAAACCATTTCAAGCGTTAGCTCGGTTAAATTCAAAAGAACTAAGGCCTCGGCTTCGCTTGAACTCAAAGAGCTATCTCTACTTTTTAGCGCGATACGAGTCGTGACAGGCTTTGCAACTTGCGCCCACGTCGCCAACTGCTGAACGTAGTTTTTCAAGATCGCCACTTCCTGACACGTCAGACAACTTCACAACAGCCGCCTCAAATTTTTGCTGTGCCAGTTTAAAACCAGCGGCGTCTGACCAGACTTCTGGCTTGGCGTTACTGCCCGCTTGACTAACCGTCGTGAAAGCAGCCCAGGGCAACGTCGCTAAAGTTTTCAAAACATCAACGTTTGCTTTGATCGCAGCCGCATCGTAGGGTGTTGCACCCTTAACCGTCGGCTGCATGCGCCCCAAATGTGAACCAATTAACGTGAAGGCTGACTGGCGATATTTGATCGCGTCTTCGGGCTTGGCAAACTGCGCTTGTGCCGTCTGCGCAAACAGAGGTGCTGCAACGGTCAGAGCCAACAACAGCAACTTAATTTTTTTCATAGATATCTCAAAGAAGGGGACGATTCGGTCAATGAAAGTCGATTATTCGATAACCAACGGTAAAGGGGTCAATGCGGGGCACCGTCACTTGCTACACCCCATTTTTACAGTCACTCAACCGTTTTAGCAAGCGTCTGGGCCATCCCAATGTAGTTACGCGGCGTCAGGGTGAGCATCCGTGCTTTAACGTCAACGGGCAACGCTAAGCCAGAAATAAACTCATGCAAGGCTTCTTGAGTAATCCCTTTGCCGCGCGTGAGTGCCTTGAGTTGCTCGTAGGGCTGTGGCAAACCATAACGACGCATGACCGTTTGGATGGGTTCGGCTAACACCTCCCAGCAACGATCTAAGTCAGCATCAATGGCTGCGGCATTGACCTCGAGTTTGCCTAAGCCACGCAAACACGAGTCATACGCCACCAGGCAGTAGCCTAGCGCCACGCCTAAATTACGCAACACGGTTGAGTCAGTCAGATCACGCTGCCAGCGCGAAATCGGCAGTTTTTCAGACAGGTGACGCAACAAGGCATTGGCCAAGCCTAAATTACCCTCTGCATTTTCAAAGTCAATTGGGTTCACTTTGTGTGGCATGGTCGACGAGCCAACCTCGCCCTCTTTGAGACGCTGTTTGAAAAAACCAAGCGCAATGTAACCCCAGATATCACGATTTAAGTCGATCAAAATCGTATTGGTGCGGGCGATGGCATCAAACAGGGCCGCCATCCAGTCATGCGGTTCAATCTGAATGGTGTGCTGATTTTGCTTCAGGCCTAACTCGGCCAGCACCTTGCCACTGAAACGCTGCCAGTCGATCTCTGGGTACGCTGACATATGGGCGTTGTAGTTACCGGTGGCGCCATTCATCTTGGCCAGAGGCACAACGGCCTGAATATTACCGAGCGCATCGCGCAGACGCGCGGCCACATTGGCAAACTCTTTGCCCAAGGTGGTGGGGGTGGCCGGCTGGCCGTGCGTACGCGCAAGCATAGGCTGCGCGGCTTGAGCGTGTGCAATATGCTGCAGGGCAGCAAGAACCTGTTGCAACTGAGGGACGACGACCTGGTCGCGCGCCCGGCCCAACATCAAGGCGTGCGAGGTATTGTTGATGTCTTCAGAGGTGCACGCAAAATGGATAAATTCGCCCGCCGCCTCAAGCTCTACATCGCCTGCCACCTGCTCTTTTAGCCAATACTCAACTGCTTTCACATCATGATTGGTGACGCGCTCGATCTGTTTAATACGATCTGCATCTGCTTCTGAAAAATTAGTCACAATTGCCTGCAATCGGGCTCTGGCCCCCGCCGAAAACGGCTTTAACTCAGCGAGCCCCGCCTCAGACAGGCCGACCAACCAGGCCAACTCGACCTCGACCCGATGGGCCATAAAGCCCGCTTCTGACAATAAGGGTCGCAACGGCTCGCACCGCGAAGCGTAACGCCCGTCAAGCGGCGAAACTGCATTCAAAGCACTGAGCGCTGGGTTGGTTTTCATGTTGGGTATTGTCCAAAAAACGACAGAATTGATAAAGATAAGTTTATCACCCCGGTTTATACGCCATTTGGCCGTGAAGACCTTACACTATGGAATTGCAGTTTCAGCCGGATTTTGCACTTTGTCGCCAAATGCATCTCTGCGGGCTCGAACTGGCCGTCACACCTTTGACTCAAAAATTTCGGTACGCCTCAGCCCATGAAATTGCTTTCTTCGCCCACCAGCCCATACGTACGCAAAGTGCGTATTGTCATGATTGAAAAAAAGCTCGACTGCCAATTAGAAAACGCAAATGTCTGGGAGGCGGATACCCGCATACAAGAACACAACCCACTGGGCAAGGTACCTTGCCTGGTCACCGACGATGGCAGCGCACTGTTTGACTCGCGCGTCATTGTTGAGTATCTCGATACACTCTCTCCCGTTGGCAGCCTGATCCCCAGAGGCGGCCGCGACCGCGCTGCCGTCAAATGTTGGGAAGCCTTAGCCGATGGCACACTTGACGCCTGCGTCACGATTGTCAAAGAATTACAACGCCCTTTAGGGCAACAAAGCCCCGAATGGATTGAGCGCCAATACGGCAAAATTGATGCCGCGCTCAGCGCCATGGAAACTGGCCTCGGCGATCAGAATTTTTGTATGGGGATTAGCTACACGCTAGCGGACATCTCGGTTGGTTGCGTGTTGGGCTATATGGATTTCCGGTTTGGGCATATTGACTGGCGCAGCACTCACCCCAATTTGGCGCGTTTAGACAAGAAACTGGTGATTCGTCAAAGTTTTATTGATACGGCACCACCTGCCGCTTAATTGATAATGCCGCCACCCAGGCAGACATCGCCGTCGTATAACACCGCAGACTGCCCAGGCGTCACGGCCCACTGCTGCTCGGTAAAGCATAGTTCAAAGGCGGGATCAGACCCACCCTCTTGCCCGTCTGTTGTCCTGAGCACGCAACTTGCGTCTGCCTGCCGGTAACGCGTTTTGGCGGCATAGGCCCCGGATACTGGGGCTTGCTCATCCACCCAACTCACCTGCCCCGCCTGCAAAGTGGGCGAGAGCAACCACGGATGATCGTGGCCTTCTACGACATATAACGTATTCGTCGCCATCTCTTTGCGCGCCACATACCAAACTGGCCCCGTGCCATCGGCCTGTTGGTGTCCCTTGACGCCCCCGATCCCTAAGCCCTTGCGCTGACCAAGCGTGTAAAACGACAGACCATGGTGCGTGCCAACCCGCTCGCCTGATTGCGTGACAATCGGCCCGGGGTCTGTGGGTAGATAGCGATTTAAAAACTCACGAAAGGGGCGTTCGCCGATAAAACAGATGCCGGTAGAGTCTTTTTTTGCGGCGTTCGGCAAACCAATATTATGGGCAATACGGCGAACCTCATCCTTGGTGATCTCGCCGAGCGGAAACAACGTTTGCGACAACTGGACCTGATTTAATCTGTGCAAAAAATAACTTTGATCCTTCGTATGATCAAACGCCTTCAACAGTTGGTAACGCGTACCCCGTTGCGTTTGCACCGCGCGCACCCGAGCGTAGTGACCGGTCGCGATGTGATCTGCGCCTAAGCTCATTGCATGATCTAAAAAGGCTTTAAATTTGATCTCGGCGTTGCATAAGACGTCAGGGTTAGGGGTGCGGCCAGCTGAGTACTCGCGCAAAAAATCGGCAAACACTCGATCTTTGTATTCGGCTGCAAAATTCACCGCCTCGATATCAACACCCACAACGTCGGCCACGCTTGCGGCGTCAAGCCAGTCTTGCCGTGTTGAGCAATACTCAGAATCATCATCGTCCTCCCAGTTTTTCATGAACAAGCCGATGACCTCATAACCTTGCTCTTTTAGCAACCAAGCGGTCACAGACGAGTCAACGCCGCCAGACATGCCGACCACGACTCGTTTTTTGCCCTCAACGGGGCGCGAAGATACTAAAGAATCCATATGCAAATTGTAGTCGCTTCGCTGGAGTCTATCTTTGAGCCCTTTGGTCAACTGGCACACCCAAACTGAGTCACCCCAAGTCAAGCCCGACAACCTGACTGCAGGCTGACCTCTCATCCTGCAGACATAGAAGTTGAGCCATCTCACACGACAAAGTAATTTCTCAGTAGGGAAACAGCAAGCCTAGGGGTCAAAACAGGTAAACTGCCGCACTAATAGAGATTATCTTCGGAGAAGTCGATGCGCATTGGAATCCCGCGCGAGACCCGCGACAGCGAGACTCGAGTTTCGGCCACACCAGAAACGGTCAAAAAATACGTGACTGCTGGCCATCAGGTATTCGTTGAGCGAGATGCCGGCTTAGCCGCACATTTCGGCAACGAGGCCTACGAACAGGCTGGCGCCACGATCACCGATGCTGCACAGGCCTTTGCCGCCGAACTGATCCTGAAAGTGCGTGCGCCAAGCACTACTGAACTCACACAGATCAAGGCCGGCACGGCACTAGCTGGCATGCTTGACCCGTTTGACGCCGAAGGCCTTGACGCCATGGCACAAGCTGGGCTGACCGCCTTTGCCCTTGAAGCCGCACCGCGCACCACACGCGCGCAGAGCTTAGATGTGTTGTCCTCGCAGGCCAATCTCGCAGGCTACAAAGCCGTGCTGCTCGGCGCACACTACTACGGCCGCATGTTTCCAATGATGATGACTGCGGCTGGCACGATTAAAGCGGCCCGCGTTGTGATCCTCGGTACAGGTGTGGCTGGCTTGCAAGCGATTGCCACCGCCAAGCGTCTGGGTGCCGTGGTTGAAGCCTCTGACGTGCGCCCCGCGGCAAAAGAGCAGGTTGAGTCGCTAGGTGCAAAATTTATTGACGTACCGTTTGAAACCGACGAAGAGCGCGAAATTGCCAAAGGCGTTGGCGGCTATGCTCGGCCAATGCCCGCAAGCTGGATGGCACGTCAAGCTGTCTTGGTGTCAGAGCGCTGCAAACAAGCCGATCTGGTCATTGCCACCGCGCTAATCCCAGGCCGCCCTGCCCCAACGCTGATCTCGGCCGATACCGTGCGCGCGATGAAACCAGGCTCGGTCATCATTGACTTGGCCGTTGAGCGAGGCGGCAACTGCCCCCTGTCACAAAAAGGTCTGGTCGTGCAAGAAAATGGCGTCACGCTAGTCGGCCTGACCAATCTGCCAGGCATGGTTGCCACAGATGCCTCAGCCTTGTACGCGCGCAATCTGCTTGATTTCTTAAAGCTCATCATCGATAAAGAAGGCAAGCTCGCCATCGCACGTGATGACGATATTGTTCAAGCCTGTCTGGTCTGCGAAGGCGGCCACAACTTACGGAAGAAATAATGGATGCGATCAGCCCCACCCTTATCAATCTGATTATTTTTGTTCTGGCCATTTACGTGGGCTACCACGTGGTCTGGAACGTCACCCCCGCGCTACACACGCCCCTGATGGCCGTGACCAACGCCATCTCGGCAATTGTGATCGTAGGCGCCATGCTCGCGGCCGCCTTGACCGAAGGAGGCCTCGCGCGCGGCATGGGCGTGTTTGCTGTAGCACTTGCTGCGGTAAACGTGTTTGGTGGCTTCTTGGTCACACGCAGAATGCTTGAGATGTTCAAGAAAAAAACACCTAAAGCCAAAGCTGATGACACATCGGCCACTGGGGGCAAAGCATGATTTCGATCAATGTTGTCACGCTCTTGTATTTGGTTGCCTCGGTCTGTTTTATTCAAGCACTGAAGGGCTTGTCTCACCCCACAACCTCGCGCTTAGGTAACGCCTTTGGCATGATCGGCATGGTGATTGCTGTCTTGACGACGGCAGCGTTGATCGTAGGCTCAGTGAACGAAGCACGAACGGTCGCAGGCTTAGGCTGGGTCTTGTTAGGCTTGCTGATCGGCGGCACGGTTGGCACCCTCATGGCCAAGCGCGTTGAGATGACCAAAATGCCTGAGTTGGTTGCCTTCATGCACAGCATGATTGGTTTGGCTGCTGTTGCCATCGCAATCGCGATTGTCGCTGAGCCAGAGGCCTTTAAGGTCGTGGCTACCAAGGGGCAACCGATACCAGTCGGCAACCTCTTAGAGTTATTCATTGGCACCTTCGTCGGGGCAATCACGTTTTCGGGCTCAGTGATTGCGTTTGGCAAGTTGTCGGGCAAATATAAGTTCAGGCTGTTTCAAGGTGCACCGGTGTCGTTTCCGGGGCAACACATGCTTAACTTGGCCTTGGCGCTTGTGATGCTAGGGTGTGGCGCGTGGTTTATGGCGACTCAAAGTTGGACGCCGTTCATCATCATGACGGTGATCGCCTTTGTGTTGGGCGTGCTGATCATCATCCCGATCGGTGGTGCGGATATGCCAGTTGTGGTGTCGATGCTCAATAGCTATTCTGGCTGGGCTGCTGCGGGTATTGGTTTTTCGCTTAACAACCCGATGCTAATTATTGCTGGCTCGCTGGTTGGGTCTTCGGGTGCGATCTTGTCTTACATCATGTGTAAGGCCATGAATCGTTCGTTCTTGAATGTGATTTTGGGCGGCTTTGGTGGCACAAGCGATGGTGGCGCGGCAGCGGGGAGTCAAGAGCAGCGCAATGTACGCTCAGGTAGTTCAGACGATGCCGCCTTTTTGCTGACCAACGCAGAAACCGTCACGATCGTGCCAGGCTATGGCTTGGCGGTCGCACGCGCTCAGCATGCACTGAAAGAACTGGCTGAAAAACTCACTGAACACGGCGTAATCGTGAAGTACGCGATTCATCCTGTCGCTGGACGCATGCCCGGCCACATGAACGTGCTGCTTGCTGAGGCTGAAGTCCCCTACGATCAGGTTTTTGAGATGGAAGACATCAACAGCGAATTTGCTCAGACTGATGTGGTGCTGGTGCTGGGCGCGAATGACGTGGTGAACCCCGCTGCAAAAACCGACCCCAAGTCGCCCATCGCAGGCATGCCAATCTTAGAAGCCTACAAAGCGAAAACCATCATCGTCAACAAGCGCTCAATGGCTTCTGGCTATGCCGGCCTCGACAACGAACTCTTCTACATGGACAAAACCATGATGGTGTTTGGCGATGCGAAGAAAGTGATTGAGGATATGGTCAAGGCGGTTGAGAACTAGTAGACCTTGACTCAAATCTAACGGTGTCTGGCAGCTTACCTAATATTCTCATGTGGAAATAGTTAGGTGGAAGTAACTTGTCTTAAAAATGACGCGAGGTGAGTCAGGGGGTTTAACCAATGCTCGCAAAGGCGCACAAATAGCGTAAATAATGGTTGTCATCCATTAAACATTGGGTTTACAAAAAGGTGGCATTTTTAAAATGCCGTTAATTAGTGTTAGGTCCC
>CAMCII010000019.1 GCA_945874505.1 Bordetella parapertussis
CGTCGTGAAGTCGGATGGGTCAATCTGGTTTACGGATCCACCCTTCGGCAGCTTAGGTAATTATGAAGGTGTCAAATCACCGCTCGAACTACCGCATTCGGTGTACCGCATCGACGGCGACACAGGTGTTGCCACGCTGCTGACAGACCAGCTTAAAGGGCCAAATGGTTTGTGTTTTTCACCCGACGAAAGCCTGCTTTACATCATTGAATCGCGCGCCACACCTAATCGCTTGATCCAGGTGTACGACGTAGTCGACAACGGCACCAAGATTGCTAACGGCCGCGTATTTCTAGATGCAGGTGCTGGCAGCATCGACGGTTTACGTGCAGATATCGATGGCAATCTTTGGTGCGGCTGGGGAATGGGTACGCCTGAGCTTGATGGCGTGATGGTCATCTCGCCTGCAGGCAAAATGATTGGTCGGATCGCTTTGCCAGAACGCTGCGCCAACCTGTGCTTTGGAGGGCTTAAGCGCAACCGCTTGTTTATGGCTTCTTCACATTCGATTTACTCGCTGTATGTGAATACACAAGGCGCGCTTGGAGGGTAAGCCACCACCATCCAACGCCACGATTTTGGCTGCAGCACGCTAAATCAAAGACCAGAGCAAGGAAGGCTGCACCCTCCTTGCTCACATCCTGTTACGCCTTTGCCAACGCCTGCTCAAGATCTTCTTGTAGGTCGCTGATGTGCTCAATACCGACTGACAAGCGAACCATACTTTCTGAGACTCCAGCTTTGGCCAGCTCTTCAGGATTCAGCTGACGATGTGTGGTCGACGCTGGGTGTGTCGCCAGTGACTTCGCATCGCCGATGTTCACCAGACGTGTAAATAGATTCAAGGCATCGAGAAAACGCGCACCCGCTGCTCGAGGATCAGAGTCTGTGCTTTTTATCCCAAACGACAAAATACCCGAAGCCCGCCCACCCATTTGGCGCTGCACTAACGCATGGTCTGGGTGGTTGGGCAGGCCTGCATAACGTACCCACTCAACCTTAGGGTGTTTTTCAAGGTACTTCGCCAGAACCAGCGTATTCTCGCAAATACGATCCATACGCAACGCCAAGGTTTCAATGCCTTGCAAAATTAAGAAAGCATTGAATGGTGACAACGCGCCACCTGTGTTTCGCAAAGGCACAACACGCGCGCGGCCAATGTAAGCTGCGGGGCCAAGAGCCTCGGTATAGACGACACCGTGATAGCTCACATCTGGCTCGTTTAAGCGCGCAAACCGTTTTTTGTGCTCTGCCCACGGAAACTTGCCACTATCAACAATGGCGCCACCAATGCTGTTGCCGTGTCCACCTAAATATTTTGTTAAAGAATGGACAACGATATCTGCACCGTGTTCAATCGGGCGCATCAAATAAGGGCTTGGCACGGTGTTATCGACAATCAAAGGAATTCCGTGTGCATGCGCGACCTTAGCCAGCGCAGCGATATCGGTCACATTACCAAGCGGATTGCCAATCGATTCGCAAAATATGGCTTTTGTTTTTTCGTTGATGTGCTTGGCAAAACTTTCGGGCTCACGCGAATCCGCAAAGTGCACGGTGATCCCTTGTTGTGGAAATGTATGCGCAAAAAGGTTGTAGGTGCCACCGTAAAGTGTGCTGGCTGAAACGATATTGTCACCCGCCTCAGCGATCGTCTGAATCGCATAAGCAATCGCAGTCATGCCCGAAGAGACCGTTAATGCTGCGATGCCGCCCTCAAGGGCCGCCACACGCTTTTCAAGCACATCATTCGTCGGGTTCATGATGCGCGTATAAATATTGCCCGCAACTTTTAAGTCAAATAAATCGGCACCATGTTGCGCACTATCAAAAGAATACGCAACCGTTTGATAGATCGGCACAGCGACCGCTTTGGTAGTTGGTTCGGGGGTGTAGCCTGCGTGAACAGCCAACGTTTCGATTTTCATTTTTATTCCTGTGTGTTCAAAAAGACAAATGACAACATATTCATCATTTTGCGCGTGAAACCTCGGCGTTCAGGCCGGGGAGGTAGAGCGCGGAACGCGCGAGCGTTTCTGGCTTTGGTGGCTTACCTGCTGCGTCCATTTTTGCCACCTGTTGATTTAAGCGATCGTAACGCATCGCGAAAACAGCTCTATGTCTTCACATCATAGACAAGAGGCCGAAAAACCGCTAATTGAATTTTGGCATTAACTTATGAATGGATTACCCTGATATACGATACAACCATTAACGATTATCGTGGTAACAGAATATTTTGAAAGGAAAAATAATGAAAAAAATCCTCGTATTCGCAATGTCGGTGCTTCTGTTTAGCGCAGTACCTGCGATGAGCTGGTCTCAGGGGTATCCCAACCGGTCCATCAAGATGATTGTGCCTTTCCCACCAGCTGGTGCGGCTGACGTGACCGCCCGCATTGTGGCAAAAGCCTTGTCTGAGGATCTTGGGCAACCGATCATTATTGACAATCGAGGCGGCGCGGATGGTGCGATTGCAGGTTTAGCCACGATCAACTCGCTGCCTGACGGCTACACCTTACTGTTTGCCACGACGACTGGCATGAATGCTGCGCCAACAATGCGCAAAATCCCCCCGTATGATCCTTTGACCGCGCTCACCCCGATCTCTATGGTTGGAAAGTTTGGTTTTTTTCTGATGATTAACGCCGAGGTTCCTGCAAAAAACATGGCCGAGTTTCTGGCTTACGTTCGCGCCAACCCAGGCAAAGTGAACTATGCCAGTGGCAACGGCACCAGCATCATTACAACAGCGCAATTTGCACAAGAAACCAAGCTAGACATGGTTCATATTCCCTATAAAGGGGATGCACCTGCAACGACGGATTTGATTGCCGGGCGCGTTCAAATGCTAATTGGCACCCCAGGCGGCGCCTTGCAACAGGTTCAAGAGGGTCGCGTGCGAGTCTTGATGACGTTATTACCAAGTCGCAGTCCTCTGGCACCCACTGCCCCAACCGCACAAGAAGTTGGTATCAACAACATGTCGATTAGCCCTTGGGGTGGCTTGTACGGACCAGTTGGGATATCGACAGAAGTGGTGAACCGTGTTGCGCTCGCCATGAAAAATGTCGCGGCTCGAAAAGACGTACGCGACCAACTTGCGACGATTGCCTTTGAACTTCAGAGCTCTACCCCGGATGAGATGCATCAATTCAACAAAGATCAGCTTGCCACTTGGCGCAAAACTGCTGATGCGATCAATCTTGAGCGGAATTAAGAGAGCGCCTAAACTGCCAAAAAATCGATAAAATGTCATTATGATATAGTGCATTTTGTTGTTAGCACTCGTGCGCCAGTCTCTTCGTTTTTTGTCAGTATCCACAGCGACGTATTGATATATGACCATCCCTATGCGCGCACTCACCATATTTCTAGTCATGCTCCTGAGCGGCTGTGCACTGCCCCCCGGCGATGGTCTTCTCACCCCTGCGCTGTCAAACAAGCCAACGCCTCAAGAGACCGTCGTTGAACTAAGCAACAGGATCAAAGCGCTCTGTCTTGAACCTGTTTACGCTGCGTACTTTGCCAAGACATTTTGCACGCCAAGCGAATTAAGCCTTGCCATGATGTCTGACAGAACGAAAATCAATCAGGCACAAAAAGAATCGCTTAATGCCTGGGCTCAAGCGTACGACAAACTTGCAGATGAGTTTAACGAAGCGTTGCCATTCACCTCAGCTGCTAATAAACAGATGGCCGATTACAACAAAATTGTGGCGTTTCCGGCAGCTCAAAAAAACCGCTTAGCGCTTTATCAAGGAAGCATTACGTGGGGTGTTTACAATCGCAAGCGTAAAGAGATTTCGGATGGGATCGCCGCCGAAAGCAGACGGGTTGCTCAGCAAAAATTTTAAGGCCTAAACGATAGCGTTTCAGGCACAGGCGTTAACACTTAACGTACAGGCGATAGAACTTTTTCGAGAATGAACGCGCAGGCAAATAAGCTCAAAAATGGGCCGAACGGTATCTGATGTTCAAGGGTCAAGCGCTTAAATCTAATCAAGATTAACCCAACGAACACCCCAAGTATTGCCGCACAACACAAGATCGGAAAGATTGACTGCCAACCTAAAATGGCTCCGATCGCGGCTAATAATTTTGCATCACCCTGCCCGATCCCTCGTTGTTTTTTGAGTTTGAAGTAACACTCATCGACTAAACGTATCAAGCAGTACCCAATGACGACGCCAAGCAACGAATCTGTGGTTGAGCAAAAATTATTCGCACTCAAGGCGTTAAACACCACACCACTCAAGATCAGCGGTAAGGTGAGCCAATCAGGAAGGATGTAACTCTTGAAATCGATGAACGACGCCCACGCGAATAACGCAATCCAGACGCTGACATACCCCAACAATGGCGTCATTTTTTATTCTTTCAAAACCGCTTGGTCGCCATGACTATTTGATGGGGCTTCCCCTGAAACATCACCTCGACACTATCCACTCCGATACTCTTTAAAAAATACCCCTTATCAAAGGTCTCACCCACAGCAATGGCGCCAGTGTTTTTGCCATCGACCTCAAACACAGCGAACCCGCTTGATGATCCATCTCTACGCATTAAACCCGTCAGTTGCACTTTCGACAGATCAAATTCTTTGTGACCAAATAGTTGTGAGGCATTTTGAATATCTTGAAGCTGGTCAATGTGCAACAACTGATTCGCATCCGAAAATCTTGGCAAACGCTCAATCGCTAAGTAGGTATATGTCAAGGTCAAGACAATGAACAGCACTAAGATGTTTCTGATGGCCTGAACAAACCACAAGGGCTTGATTCGATTTAAAAAGCTTCCCAACCGCCGAGTACGATGTACATCCTGCTTTGTGGATGTGGCTGTCAGGTAACCAACGATTTTTTGCATGGAGCTTGACCAGTCGAGCGAGCGCTCGGCGGTCAGAAACGCTTTCATCTTTCTGAGCCACTGGCCAAGCGAGTTTTTGTGATCAGAAAATGTTTGCATAAGTCGTGACGCAGGGGGTCGAATAACAACTTGTTGACTAGAACCGTTTCTCAATTATGATTAGTTTGATTCCGTTATAGCAATGATTTTATCCCCATCTACCCCGCTTTTGTTTAATCTGGACGTCAACCCAAATGAGAACGTTTAATATTTTCGACCGAAAACTTAAGAATTCGACTGCCGAAAATCGTTCACAGCTTGGCTTCACCTTAATCGAGGTGATGGTAGTGATCGCGATCATCGGCATCATGGCAACCTTGATCGTGCCACAGATTATGAGCAAACCGGATGAAGCGCGTGTGATTGCGGCCAAACAAGACATTAGCTCGCTCGTCCAAGCGCTCAAACTATATCGTCTCGATATAGGTCGGTATCCCACCACCGAACAGGGGCTTTCGGCTCTTGTGGCAAAGCCGACCAGTGAGCCCATTCCTCAAAACTGGAAACCAAACGGCTACGTCGACCGCTTACCTAAAGATCCGTGGGGGTTCGCCTATCAATACTCAAATCCAGGCACCCGGGCAGAAATTGAGGTCTTTAGCCTCGGGGCAGACAACAAGCCTGGAGGTAAGGGTTTTGACGCCGATCTCGGTAATTGGTAAGAAAAACGACCAAGCTGGATTTTCACTGATTGAGGTACTCATTGTTTTACTGATCCTCAGTATTACGTTTGGGATGGTGTCTGTATCGTTTTTTAATACTGAGCAAACGCAATGGAAAGATATGAATCGCAGACTCATCGTGAGTCTGAATCATGGAAAAGATGAAACAACGCTGTCGGGTGCTCCGATTGTGTTTCAAATCGATGCAAAAGGTTGGCGGTTTTTAGCACCAAACTTGAAAGACGAACTTTATGTGCTGGGCGACCCACTCTCCCCCTACTCATGGAAAACGCAAACAACCGTCGAAGGAATCAGCCGTTTTCAGTTAGACGAGGCTGGCTCAGCGGCACCCTTGATGTTTAAGATCAGTCAAGGGACGTTGGCCGCTACCATTCATCGCCGTAGGGATGGCTATTTTGAACTTCACTAAACATCATGCTGTTCAAAACTAAAAACAAAGTGAAGCAGCAAGGCTTTTCGTTAATCGAAGTCTTGATTGGACTTTCTATCTTGGCAATCGCTCTTATGTCAGGTGTTAAGGCCTTAACGCAAAGCGTTCAAACACAAACGACGGTTCAGCAACAGTATTTAGCGATGTTATCGGCCAATGCCGCCTTAAATAAACTTTACTTACAAAAAGTATGGCCTGAATTTGAAATATACAAAGCGAATTGCTCGCAATTGAACGTGTCCTTGGTGTGTATTCGCTCTACTTTTGCGACACCCAATCCCTTGTTTAGACGGGTTGTCATAGAAGTCTATCTCTCTGATCCGTCTGACCCAACAGCTCCACAACATCCGCGACTCGCTAAACTCACCACGATTGTCTTCAATTATTTAACCTCAAACCTATGAAGAACAATCACGGCTTCACGTTAATTGAGACGATGGTTGCGCTACTGATTTTAGGCGTCCTCGGGCTCATGGCCAGCCAAGGGCTAGGCGGGGCGTTTCGCGTTAAAGACAGTGTCGAGGGGCAAATCAAAGATCATGAAGTCGTTGTTGTCATGTTGAAGCATTTTCAAAATGATTGCGAGGCAATGGTTAAAAATGCGGACGAAAAATTACCAGCTACGTTTATTCAAGGGAATACCTATACCTGGCTGATGCGCCGCTATTCTTCTTTGCAAGAAAATGGTTGGCAATTTGTCGGCTACATCATCGAGGATAACGCCCTTAAAAGATACACTACCCCGCCTGTCAGCAATCAACAAGATGCCGTGGCCATTCTCGCAGCGCTGTCTAAAGACCCAGACTCAGGCCTGGCTTCTGCTCAACTATCTTATCAACTGCCACGGGTTGTGCGGCAAAAAATTGAACCGTACTGGAGTTCGTACACCAAGCGCTCTGCAATTGGCCTGCAAATTTCATTATCACTAGTCGGCAATCGAAACCCTCTGACGAGCTCTTGCATCGCCGAAGGGAAATTGTAAATGCATCAGTCACATGCGCAGTCACATGTACAGTCACAACAAGGCTCGGCCACGATTATTGCTTTAATCGTCGTTAGCCTAGTTGCGATTTGTGTCTCAAGCCTAATGTGGCAACAAGATTTTGAAATCAGAAAGACGCAAATTTATAAAGAAAACACGCAAGTGTCGTGGTTGCAACGGTCACTCATTGATGTGGTGCGGTTGGTATTAAGAATTGACTTGGTCAATAGCCAGGATGTGGACCACTTAGGCGAAATCTGGGCCTTACCGATTGAAAATAGCCGCATAGAAGACTTTCTGAAGAATCAAGATCTTCCAGAAGAACTAAAAAATATCAAATTCAGCGGAGCAATTCAAGACGCCCAAGCACTTTTTAATATTACGAATTTATGGGACGTCAACGTAGTTACCGTCAATCGTACGGGCGTTCAAACCTACGCAAATTTACTTGAACAACTCGGACTAAATAAGAATTTAGCGGATCAAACCGCAGAATACATTCTGCGTAACAACCGTCGGCTGCAATACCTTGATGAGTTGATGAATATCCCAGGCTACAACAGTGACACGCTAAAAAGAATCAGCCAGTTCGCGATTGTTTTACCTGAGCCTACTGCGGTCAATATCAACACCACGTCTAGCGAGGTTCTGCGAGCACTCTGGCCAAGCTTATCCCAAACTGAGTCAGCGCAATTTTTACAACTTAGACTGAGCATGCCATTGAAAAGTCAGAATGACATCACACAGCTACTCACAAAAATTCAACCGAACAGAACATTACAGGCACTCAGCTCTGTGGGGGTGAAATCAGATTACTGGTTAGCGCAGACCAATATGCTCATTGAGCAGCGTAATATCAGTACCACGACTCTGATTAAAAGGTTTACGGCTCGACAAGTTGATAATAACCACACCGCCGTTTTATGGAGTAAGCAAAAAATTATTCAGGTGAAATGAAGTTTTTGACCTAAAGGGTTACGACCTTGACGTCAACGAATGCCGTTGTTCATCTCTAAGATCGGCTGCATGACGGCCATCACAATACCAAGTACCAAGCCTCCCATTACCAAGATCAAGACCGGTTCAAGTAAATTGGTAAAGATCTTAGTTTTATGTTCGGCTTCGGCCTCAGCGTTTTCTGCGGCATAGCGTAACATTTCTGCTAACTGGCCACTGGCCTCACCCGAGCGAATCAGGTGCACGAGTATTGGTGAAAATATCCCCTGGTTGGCAATTGCCTTGGCAAGAGAAGAGCCTTCAGACAAACGTGCCTCGGCCCGCTCGATTGTTTGCTTCAGAACCAAATTAGACAGCGTATTTTTTGAATAATGCAGTGCTGAGAGGATCGGGATATTGGCCCCGACCAGCAAGGCCATGGTTCCGGCAAACCTGGCTGTTTCAAATTCAAGAAGCAAGGGCCCCACAACAGGAATTTTCAAACAGAACGCGTCGAAACGGTATTTAAACTCAGGTTGGCGTAGCAAGTATTTAAAGATCAGTGTGCCGAGCAAGCACGTCAGCAAAAGCACTAAACCCCACTGGCTTAAAAAATTAGAGATTGCCATCACAACTTGTGTGATCACTGGCATTTTTTGTTTGGTCGATTCAAAGACACGTACAATTTGCGGCACCACGTAGGTCATTAAAAAGATGATGACGGCAATCGAAACACTCACAAGCGTTGCCGGATACACCAGAGCGCCTAAGGCTTTTTGCTTAAGTGCTTCTCTCTTTTCTAAAAACACGGCGAGTTGTGTCAGCACCTCAGCCATTTGACCAGACTGTTCAGCCGCAGCGACGATACCTTGATAGAACGCGCCGAAGGATTGAGGATGGTTAGCCAACGCCTGAGACAGAGGCATACCAGAACGGATGTCTCCCAAAATAGAATCAAGCACTTTATGCGTGTGCTTTTTGATATTTGAATCTTCAGAAAGAATGCTGATGCCATCCTCGATAGATATACCCGATCTGACCAAAAGCGCTAACTGTTTTGACAAAATGGCCAAATCTTTTGGGGATATCGATCTTTGACTAGAAAATAAACTGCGCTCTTTAACCGCCGCTTGTGTGAGCGCAACATCGATAATTGAAATAGGCACAAGCTCTTTGTTGAGCAAGAGCTGTCTGACCGCGCGCGCGCTTTCGCCTTCAACGGTGCCACGTTCTGTTTTACCCGCATAGGTCACCGCTTCAAACTGAAAGAGTGGCATGACTAAATATCCACGTGATTTGCGCCAGTCACACGCCTCACCTCGGCGGGCGTAGTCATCTTCGCTTCGACCCATCTCTCGCTATCTTGCACTAACGAGCGCATTCCAGTATCGAGTGCTTTTTGCCGTATCTGTGCTTCTGAAGCGCTTTGGTGGATTAACTCTTTCAGTTCAACAGAGGTTGTCATCAACTCATAAATACCCGCACGACCTTTAAAGCCAGACTGCGTGCAGTCTGAACAACCCTGCCCCTGGCATGCCGTACAGGTTAAGCGGATGAGACGCTGTCCTAAAACACCTAGCAACGAAGACGATAACAAAAACGGTTCGATACCCATATCGATTAAGCGAGTGACCGCAGAGGCCGCGTCGTTTGTATGAAGCGTCGCAAGGACCAAATGCCCGGTGAGAGAGGCCTGAACCGCAATTTGGGCCGTTTCTAAATCGCGGATTTCGCCAATCATGACAATATCCGGATCTTGACGCAAAATTGCTCGAAGCGCCCGTGCAAAATTCATGTCGATCCGCGAATTCACCTGCGTTTGCCCAACCCCCTCTAAATTGTATTCAATGGGGTCTTCGACGGTCATGATGTTATTCACTTGCGAGCGCAAGGTTAACAAGGCACTGTACAGCGTGGTCGTTTTTCCGCTACCGGTGGGGCCCGTGACCAGCACGATTCCATAAGGCTTGTTAATCAGTTCTAAAAAACTTTTCTCAGTATCGGGTGCCATCCCGAGCGTTTTCAAATCTAATTTAGAGTAATTTTTCTCTAATAAGCGCATCACCACACGCTCACCATGCGCAGTCGGCAGCGTTGATACCCGAATATCGAGCGCCTTACTACCGACCCTCAACGAGATTCTGCCATCCTGAGGCATACGCTTTTCGGCAATATCCAACGAAGCCATGATCTTAATTCTAGACACCAAGGCCGCATGCAGACCTCGTTTCAAATCCACGACATCTCGTAAGTTTCCATCGACCCTAAAGCGTACAACCGATTGTTTTTCGTAGGCTTCAAGATGGATGTCTGACGCACCATCGCGACTCGCTTGTTTAAACAGGCTATTGATCATACGAATGATGGGCGCATCATTCTTGAGCTCTAACAAATCCTGGGTCAGTGGGATGTCTTGCATTAAGCGCGCGAGATCGACATTCTCTTCTAGCTCATCCACGACCGTCGCGGCATCCGTTTCATTTTGAGCATACTCTTGACTGATCATTGAAAGCAGCTCTTCAGAGCTTTTTTTACAGAAGCGCAACGGGCCGACGTTACGCGCAACTTCGTGCAAGGTTGAGGGCTTTGTTTTAGGGCTAAAAAACAGCGTCGGGGTCTCGGCTAGCTGATCCAGCAGTAAGACCTCATGACTTTTAGAAAATGAGAACGGGATTTTCATCACGGCGCAATATCGTGCATGATGTCTCTGATGTCTCTCAAGGTCGTGGCAGTCAAATTTTCTTTTTTAAGTAGCAACGGGGCCTGCACAAACGTCTTACGCTTTTCTTCTAAATCATCTAACTTATTATTTGAAAAAATATTGTTTTGTTCATTGTTACGCAAAACCGATGGGCGTATAAAAACCATTAAGTTGGTTCGAGTTCGGGACTTGTTATCGTATCTAAACAGGCCACCGATAAGCGGAAGATCACCTAGCAACGGGATCTTTGAACTGCCATCGGTATAGTTATCACCAATGAGGCCACCCAACACAATAATTTGCCCATCCTCAACAATCACGTTTGATTCGACGTTTCTTTTGTTCAAGATGATACCGGTCGTACTCGAGGCATCTTGAATGCTGGATACCTCTTGAAAAATCTGAAGCTTCACCGTGCCATTTTCTGAGACTTGTGGTCGTACCCGCAGCGTTAAGCCGACATCTTGTCGCGTAAAGGTTTGAAAAGGCGTGACGGTGGCGGTACTTCCGGTTTGCGCGTATGAACCCGTCACAATTGGGATATTTTGACCCACAATAATACGAGCCTCTTCGTTGTCGAGCGTCATCAAGTTTGGTGTCGATAAAACGTTTGCCCCAGAAATCGTTGAGACCGCCCTTAAGAGCGACGAAAATGCAAGATTGCTACCAAAATTTGTGATCGAGCCAATATTGAGCCCAAGACCTAACGCCGGAACCGCAGCGCCAGCCGCAGCCGTGCCGAGTGCGGAGTTAATCGCAGCACTTGCACCAAAAATATTGGTATTTCCCGAGGTCGCGGGCCCGTTAAAATTTGTCCCGCCAAACGCAGTGTTGGCACTGTTCAACGCCTGCCACTGAACGCCCAGTTCGGCTGCATTCGCAGCAGTTAACTCAACGATCATTGATTCAATATAAACCTGCGCCCGACGGCGATCAAGCTGCTCGATCACTCTCAATAAATCTTTATAAACAGGTTCAGTGGCGGTAATAATGAGCGAGTTTGTATTAGGGTCGGCCTGAATGACGCCTCCGGTAGAAGGGGCACTGCTACTTGTTAAGGCAGAGGATGCGGCTGCGGAGGGCGCGCCACCGAGTGAGTTCGTACTGTTCATACCAGCCACGTTCATTGGGTTGATCGCGCTTTGATTGGGGATCTGGGCATTGACGTTGGCATTACCTTGCGGATTGATGTTTGTAGAATCAGCCGAAGAATTATCGGCCGCCACAAGTGCCCGTAAGGTAATCGCTAATTTAGCCGCTTCTGCGTTTTTTAACGGCACGACATAAATATTGCCCACATTTTTTGACGCATCAAGCTTAGCCGCGAGACCTCGAATTTGTGCCAACCGCTCGGCATTGCCGCCCCGAATGATTAAGGAATTTGTTCGAGGATCTGCCAGAATTGTCGGTTTTGACATCGGATCTCCACCCTGAGGCACACTGGTTTCTAGCGCTCGGTTCACTAAGCTAGCCACTTTACTCGCTTGCGCATTTTTTAAGGCAATCGTTTCAACTCTGCTACTTCTGGGGTTATCTACGCTTTGGATAATTTTTTCAATTCGTCCGATGTTACTGGCGTAATCTGTCACAAGGATTGAGTTGTTACCCGGCAAGGCATTGATCGTATTGTTGGGAGAAACTAAAGGCCTGATGATAGCAACGACATTTGCTGCAGATTCAAAATTTAATTGAAAGACACGGGTAATAATTTGATCACCAGTCACACCCGTCGTTGCCGTGTAGGTTTGAGAAGATTGCAGTTTTGCATCTGCCTCTGTCACAACACGATAGCCACCAGCAGTATTGACCAGCGCAAAGCCATTCATTCGCAACGCTGTCGACAAGCTGTCTATCGCCTGATCAGGTGTGAGGGGCTGACTACTATTTAAAGAAATCTTGCCTCGCACTTTTGGATCAACCACAATCGACCGATTCGTCGCCCGAGAAACGGTTGCAATGACGGCCTCGACATCAGCGTTGTTAAAGGCCAGGTTGATGCCCGTGTTTTGCGCAAAACAGTTTTGTTGCACAATAAGGAGCAACGCGAGCGTACAGATCGTTTTTAATGAACCAAACATATTGAGCCTTAAATTTTAAAGCGGTAAACCGCGCCGTCTTTTTTACCAATGATTGAGAGCAAACCAATCAACGAGTCAAGCGATTCTGGTGGGGCTGTTGCTTCACCTTGCAAAGACAACCGCCCCTTTTCAACGATCCCGTTTGCCGCAAGCAACAAGGGGCCATTGATTGTCGAGACATCCAACCTGAGCTCTTGAGCAAACTGCAACGTTAACTTATAACTGCCAAGTGGTTTAACAGGGCTAATAGGGCTCGCCACATTCAAAAAATGCGCCTCAACAAGACCTCTTTGAGCCGAATCCCAAACGAGATCGTCCCAACGAATCACTAATTTTCCACGCAAATGCAGAGAGCGCATGAGCCCGCCCATAACCTCAATCAGCTTGGCCGGCAACTCGATTTGATTGCTACCAAGCTTGATTGCGCGAGGATGAACAGTGAGCTCAAGCGGCCGCGCCGTATTAGGATACTGAATCAGCCACTTGCACTTCAAATCAGAGATTGAACATTGAGATTTCCAGGCAAAACGCTCAGAGCCTACCTGAGGAGTCTGACACGTTTCTGAAGTCCCTAATTTAATATCTGAGAACCCCAACTGTGCACTGCCACTCCAAAGGGTGCCCTCGGGTTGAAGGACAGACACCTGACAATTCGTCAATTTTGCAACGTTTGTACTCAGCCAGCGTATCGGCAAATAAGCGACAGCGAAAATCAGCAGGCACGCCAAGACCACGATTTGGCTCGGCCACCCGAAACGCAAAGAATGGCGTTCAAATTGAAGATTCATCGTGCTTGCACCAAAGTGGCGCTCACTTGAACTAAGCCTTTGCCATCATTTTTTTTGATCACGACATCGCTCGCGTACAACCCGTTGTTTTTTCGAAAATCTACAAGCAGCTCGAGCCAACGACTAAATTCGATCTCATCAATTTTCAAGTCTAACTGCGCCGAGCTCGTATTTTCTTGCCGCGTCAACATAAATTTGACTCCGAGAGAAAATAGCTTTTGTTGCAAGATCGACAGGTCATTTTCTGACAGACGCAAGATTTTTACACTCTTATCTTGATACGTAAGCAACGTTCGATTGAGCTCTTGTATGCTCATTAATTGCGTTGGGTATTTTTGTAAGCGCAGTTCGAGGGTCTGCTGCATTGGGTGAATGATCAAGAACCACACCAGACCAACGAGCAGAGAGACGCCAGCCCCAACTGCAAGCTTAGGTGGCAAGCGTTTAAATACCTGAAGACGATGTTTTTTCGTCGAGAACGACGTTGAAAAATTACTCATAAGCAAGATTCGCGTAAGGGCTCAACAAAAAACGCGTCGAGCTTATTCTCTGAACCGAGTAGTCTTGCAAAACGGCTAGGCGCTGACTGAGCGAAAGTAGCGATGTTTGCAACTCGAAGATTAGTCCCTTTTGCGAATATTCCAAACTCTTGAGCGCCTCTGAGGGGGTATCTTTCAGTACGTTTTGCAGTGCCAATAACTGTCTTTCAAGGTCTCCAGCGCAATTCTCAAGATTTTTATGCGCAGCGAGGCAACTGGCACTCACTAATCTTGTAAAGCTCGCTTGACCATCAACGCGATCCGACAAGACTTGAGTGGTGGCACGCTGTAAAAGAGCTTCCCACTGTCGATCTTGCCATACTAAGGTAAGGATATAGCCAAGATAACTCACACAAAGCGTCAGCGTGGCATATTTCGCCCATCTTAGGGTCACCTTCCATAAGTCTCGCGACAGCCAGTGTTGCAGTTCACTTTGACTGTCTCGTCTGAAATCATAGAACTCGTCGGGCAATAAATTAATCGACTCATAAGATTTTTTCTCTGTCGTAATCCCGCTGAGCAGTCGCTCAGCGGATAGCTCTTGTAACTCAGGCTGCTCGCGCTGTTCTTCCGTCACAAGCACTGGCTCAGCCGCCGGTTGCGACCAGCAAATGACATGACTTGCAGATTTTTTGTAGGTATAAAAATTCGTTGTCTCGTCTTGCTGAAAAAATACAACCGAACTCGACACTGGAAGCAACATGCTCTCTGAAACCAATTGAATCTGTTCGCAATTGATGACGGCTAGTTTTTGACTGAGCCACAAGAGCCAGTCACGATTCATCACGCTCACGAACCTTCGATCTGAAGCTTGATTCTCTGCTTGAGGTAACAACTGAATATTGGTGTCCGCAACGGATGACAACAACTCATCTTCGATGAGCATCGGTAATATCTGAACAATTTTCTTGGTACTGACTGCCGGAACTTTCAGTTCTGTTATGCGAACATCGATACCCGGAATCATCGCAAGCACAGAATCGGCGACGGGCAAGCCGTCTAAATCCAAGACCTTTTCAAAATCAGCTTGATTGCCGTGCGCCCAAGAAAAATACAAATCCTGCGCCGACCAGTCTTCAGCGTTGGTTGCAACGGGCCGCACGGGGCAACGAATAATTAGGCGCATTTGGGGAAAGTCAATTCGGGAGGCACCGCTATAACACTTTATAGGGTACCGTTGTAACTCTTTGAATTTACAATACTTCTTTGAGTTCTCTCTGTTTTTTCAGTTTAACATTGCTGCAAGCGTTTTTTTGAAAATAAACTGTTTGTGATTATAACGATGGCCTTAATTTTGGGATTAAAGGTCGTACAGATGTACGAGCCTGTGCCCACCGGTTGACCTTGCACCTATATGGCATGCTCAAGACTCATGATCTGCCCAAACAGCCTGACGGGATCTGCACCCAATAATTAGCCATGCAGGCGCGCTGTAAACCACATTTTTTAGGCTTTGAATATGAAAAATCGTATAACGCGCTTGCTTGGTGGATCGCTTCTATTGGCGCTCTTGATTGCCTGCGGAGACGGAGGCGGAGGCAAAAGCGATAGCGGTTCACCTAACACAACGGCAATATCGCCCATTAGTCTCTCGACGCCAGGAGGCACCTCATGTGCCAGCAGTTTCAGCGATTCGGATGCGTTTGGGAATATTCGCTTTCAATCCAGCACAGGAACAACCCCGTGGGGTTGTTTGGTCGTTGATCAGGCAGGTGCTCAACCGATCGTTTCTGGCACCAAATCTGTGCGTGTTGAACTCAGGCCAGGCGATTGCGATTCATCTCAAACGTTTCTGTCGGGCTCAACGGTCGTGTCCGACTGCACCTCAGATCGAAGCAGATTTGAAATTCGTCAAGCTGTCGGTGGATCAACAGCCGGTCAAATTATCACCTATGAATACTATGTATACATTCCAGCACAATCAAATTTTCAACCACCATGGAGTAAGATCGGTTCTGCGCCTTTAACAGTTTTGAGCCAAATCAACTGGCAATGCGGCGCGACTGCCTGTCCAGGCCTAGGAAGTAATGGCTACGGGGCTTTAGCCTATCTTTTGATTGACAGCAGTGGAACGCTTTTTGTTCAAACGCAACAAGACTTCTCGTGGATACCAAACGCTAAGGTACCCGTAGACAGCAGCCCCTTTGATAAGTGGATCAAGTTAAAGTACGTCATCAAGTCTTCGAGCTCGGGCGATGGCTTTTTTCAGGCCTACGCCAATGACAAACTCATCATTAATGAAGCGCGCGCAACCTTACCAAACCCGTCCGCTTACATCAGCTTGAAGCCTGGGATCTACAATTCTTCTATATCTTCGGTCTCTAAGCCTTGGAGTACACAGGTTATCTACTACGATGCGCTCAGCACTTCAGTGCAAAACTTTTGACAGAGTGCGCGAGGCAAAGAATGCTTAGATGAGTCGCATCAGGTCAGCCCCGAAGGAACAACGGTGACTCGTTGAATCATTCCAAGATCACTCAGCAGCAGTCGTTGATTGTGCAGAAGGTAAGGACCCACAAAATCCTTGAAGCGCATGCGAAACGTGACTGAGCTAGGATTTTGGTTGGTGCCGCCCGCGGGCAAGGCAACCGTGTCGCACCAGTATGGCTCAATGAGCTCGCCATTCACTTTGATGATGTACATCGGATTGACGTGGATATGAAAGACATGCGACAGGTGATTCATATTAAAGACAGTCCACTCTTCAACCGCATCCAGGATCGCAATCTCATTGAGCGTGTTGGCTGCCTGAATGTCAAAAGGCGGGATCAGGTTTGGCGGTGATGGATAGGTCGGCGCCTGCGGCTGAGAACCGAAGGTTGACGAGATCTTTTGCTGAAGCTTCAACTTATTGTGCTGATAAGAATTTTCAGCCCGTGCGACAAGCGATCCAAGCACTTCAGCGACCTTATCTAACGGGCTAAGCGTTGGATAAGGTTTTAACAACGATTCATTGCCAGTCATCTTAAAAATGATGTTGCGTTTTTTACCGCCATGATTCGCCAATTCATCATCTGTAATGGGATCTAAAAAACGGCTGACCGGCAACGGCGCGCTCGGTATTGACATGGCGTCTTTAGCATCGACCACAATAACTTTTGCCAAGATATCTTCTGGCAGCACGATGGGTTGAGCACCTTCTGAAATTTTTACTGGTAAGCCACGCAAGTAATACGTTCCGGGCTTGCCTGCTTGAATCACAACAGAGGCGCGATTACCAGGGGCGAGTTGCAATCCCAGACCTTTCGTATGAACTAGTGCAAATTGCAAACCAAGCCCGCTCGTTTTTTTGGCATCGCCATGATCAACGTACTCAGCGCTACTCCATCCATCCGCAGTGTATTGCTTCAAAACGTGACCATCTAGACTGAGATTCAAAGTGTTAAACACTTGCGTATTGATCAACCGCCAGCGCTGCACTTCGCCAGACCGCATCACGATCGTAGGTTGACGCACACCATTAATCAATACCGGTTGCGCGTCGCTGTACGCTTCATCAACGCTATTTTTTTTTACGCCCCGACCGGTTGGGTGTTGCGTCAATTGACGAAATTTTTCGAGACGACCATCCGCAACACCGACACCGTCATTCAAAAAAGTATTCAAGGCAAAATAAGGCGCTTGAAACAAAAAAATTAACTCGGTCGCTTGAGCCATGTCTGGCAGGTCGTCCACGGCCCCACGCACCAGTATCGCGCCCGACATCAAACTCGCGGCTTGCAATGCACTTGAGCCATGGTATTGCGGGTGATAGTAGAACGGCCCAGCAGGATGATCTTTGGGTATCCGATAGACGTATTGGCGGGAGTCTCCATTTGGTACGACGCCACCGTAGTTTGGATCGACGACATAGTCGCCATACTCGGGCGGCGTGACACCGTCATAGATACCCGGAAACACATGCAAACCGTGTGCATGCAAGTTGGTCGTATTGGGCTTGATGTAATTCGTCGGATCGCGAAATGCTTGAAAGGGAGGGTTCTCTGGTAATTGATTCAGCAACCGAATCCGCAATTCATCTCCGCCACGTACAACGAAGGTGGGTCCGCAGTAGCCCGCGCCCTGAGAGTCATAAGCATAGGCGCGTAAAGACACCGGATGACGCACCGTCGGATTTGAGCCCGCTAACTGGGTATCAAAATATGAGACCGTCAGTGTGACATCCAACAAACCATTTTTTGCTTCGAGCAGGGGTGGTTGCACAAAGGTTTGTGGCGGATTTTTTTTCTGACGTTCACCCTCGCTTTGTTCGCAAGCTGTTAAGCCAAGCGGCACCACGATGCCCGAGGCGATGCTCAAGCCATAGCGCAAAAATTGACGTCTGGCGATGTCTTGTTCGATACCGTTGGTGATATGCGCGTGGGTCATAGAAACGTTAGCTATTTTCCCAAAAGGGAAATGGCGTCACTTGCTGCTGGGCTGCACGGCCCAGCTGGCCCGCGTCATTGCTGCCCCAACCGTACAAAGCCTTCTTGCCAAGTGCCAGTGCATGCATCTCGCCCGCAGCGATTGCTTGGATCTGGGTCACACCAAACACTTTTATCGGAGTGCTTCGAGGTCGAGTGTCATTTGTGGCAAGTTGGCCGAAACCATTCCATCCCCAAGTGTAAACGTCACCCGATTCTGTTAACGCCAACGAAAAATGCGTACCGGCCGCCAGTGCTGTTATTTTTTCTGTCATCTGGATTAAAGTCGGTTGGCTGTCATAACGGTTACGTTGATGACCCAACTGCCCATACTGATTACTTCCCCAAGCGTAAACGTTGCCTTCACGGCAAAGCGCTAAGACGTGGGTTGCACCGACGGCGATACTTTTAATTGAGACGTTGGGTGTTAAAACCGTATCTTTTGAAGCGGTGGGTGTTGAAGCCGCATCTTTTGAATCGGTATCTTTCGAAACCGTGTATTTCGAAGCAGTGAATGTCAGCCGCTCGGCGATGTCTACGTTTCTTAGGTGTCCGAGCCCTAATTGCCCTGCAGAATTACTGCCAAAAGAAAAAACCTCACCGTCGCGCGATAACGCAATCATAAAGTTATCGCCCACTGCTACCGCCTGCATGGCTGGCAAACCGCGCACCACGCCAGGCAATGCATTGATTTGTTCGGTCGTACGGCCCAAAGCTTGATCAACATTGAGCCCCCATGTGTAGAGACTGCCAGCTTGGTCGATGGCGGCGAATATTGACTGCCCTGCTGCAGCACAGACCGGTACTTTGACGGGTTTTATCAGGGCGGGTATTTCAGAACTTGCCTGATCACCGCCAACACCAAGTGGATTCCAACCCCAAGCGATTAACTCTTGTTGAGCCGACACCCCTAGGCTGGCACCGTAGCCTGCCGACACGAAAGAAAACCGTGCAGACTGCCCAACGTACACTGGGTCTCGATTCGCGCTGCCAGTGCTACAGATATCGACATTCTCTGAAGAGTAGCGCCCACTGCCCGCCCCACCCCACCCCAGTACCTCGCCCGTGTGCAAAAGAGCCAAAGTTTGGCTCTTGCCAGCGCTCACCGCACTGATTTTGTAGGGCACGTTAGGGGCGAGTCAATTTGCCATTACTGCGGCACTGCAAGGTTAGGCAATTGAGAATAAGGGATACCAAATTGCATATCAGCCGAGCCCAGTGCCGCGTTGTAGTCAGGAGTCCCTCTAAAACACCCTACCGCGAAGGGAAATTGATTGTTTAGATGGTAATGGTAGATATTTTGAATCGTACCGTTCCATTCAACGGGGTGTGTATG
>CAMCII010000020.1 GCA_945874505.1 Bordetella parapertussis
GACAAATACCCGTGCTTGGGGCAAATCGAGAAGGTTGGCGTAATGGTGATGTAGGGCAAGCGAAACCCCGCCAGCGCGCGATGTACCAGTTGCTTACAGGCCTGGGCCGATGAAATGGCTTCGTTCATGTACAGGTGCAGCACCGTGCCGCCGGTGTAGCGCGACTGCAAGGCTTCCTGCATCTCTAACGCCGCGAACGGATCGTCGGTAAAGCCAACAGGTAACTGACTCGAGTTGGTGTAATAGGGCTGTTCAGGTGTGCCGGCCTGACTGATCTCTGGCCAGCGCTTCTTGTCTTCTCGGGCGAAGCGATAGGTGGTGCCCTCAGCGGGAGTCGCCTCAAGGTTGTACAAGTGTCCTGTCGCTTCTTGAAATTCAGTCATTCGCGCTCTGACGTGATCGAGCAGTTCGAGCGCGAGGGCATGGCCCGTAGGGGTTGTGATGTCGTGTTGATCGCGACTGAAATTACGAATCATCTCGTTGATGCCATTGACCCCTAAGGTGCTGAAGTGATTGCGTAGCGTGCCCAAGTAGCGTTTGGTGTAAGGGTAGAGCCCTTCATCGATATAGTGCTGAACCACGACACGTTTCTTTTCAAGCACATCGCGCCCAAGGTCAAGCAGTGCATCGAGTTGGGCAAACAGGGCAAGTTTGTCGCCGGCATGTACGTAGCCAAGCCGTGCGCAATTGATGGTGACGACGCCGATGCTGCCAGTTTGCTCGGCTGAGCCAAATAAGCCATTTCCGCGCTTGAGCAACTCGCGCAGGTCAAGTTGTAAGCGGCAACACATTGAGCGCACCATATGGGGCTCAAGATCTGAATTTAAAAAATTCTGAAAATAGGGCAAACCATATTTCGCTGTCATCTCAAACAAAAGATCGGTGTTAGGGTGATCCCAGTCAAAATCATTGGTGATGTTGTAGGTCGGGATCGGAAAGGTAAATACGCGCCCGAGCGCGTCGCCCGCCATCATCACCTCAATGTAGGCGCGGTTAATCAAATCCATCTCTGCTTGCAGTTCGCCATAACAAAAAGGCATCTCTTCGCCGCCAATGTAAGGCACCAACTCGCGCAGATCCGCAGGGCAGACCCAGTCGAACGTCAGATTGGTGAACGGCGTTTGCGTGCCCCAGCGACTGGGTACGTTCAGGTTGTATATCAACTCTTGAATGCATTGCCTGACCTGCACGTAGGTCATCTGATCTTTGCGTACAAAGGCAGCCATGTAAGTGTCGAACGAGCTAAAGGCTTGCGCGCCCGCCCACTCGTTTTGCAGCGTGCCTAAAAAGTTAACGATTTGTCCGATCGCCGCAGACATGTGTCGCGCTGGCTTGGCTTCAACTTTGCCGGGTACGCCGTTAAAGCCTTCAAACAACAATTGCCGCAATGACCAACCGGCACAGTAGCCAGACAGCATATCGAGATCGTGGATATGCAGATCGCCCTCGCGATGCGCACGGCCCGCCTCAGGGCTGTATACGTGTGACAACCAGTAATTGGCAGTGACCTTGCCGGCAACATTCAAGATCAGCCCTCCCAGGCTGTAGCCCTGATTGGCGTTGGCATTGACGCGCCAGTCGCGTCGATCTAAATACTCTTCCATCGAGCTTTCTACGTCGACGCTAGTCTGCTTGGGTAACTGGACTTGAATTTGCATCAAACACCTCATGTTGTGTTGTTTGATGAATCCTAACACTACATATTGTGTTTTCAGGCATATCAAAAATACTACTTGTGAAACCGTTGATGCAGATCAAACGACAACGTTGGTGAGGCTTCGGGCTGATTCACGCTGAGCGACTCGTCGACGCGCAGAGGCTTTGAATACGAGCAAAAAAAAGCCTCCGCAGGCGGAGGCCTTGGTGCGAAGCTGTCGGATGCACCTAAGAATATATGTTGGATTAAATAACGCGCGAAAATTTTGCGAGGGATTTGGCTTCGCGCAAGTGACGATCAAAACCCATCGCAACGACGCGAGCCAAAAAGCGGCCGCGCGGGGTGATATCGATGGAGTCGTCTGTGATCTCAACCAAGCCATCACGTTCGAGTGGTTGCAGCTGTGCAAGTTCAAGCGAAAAATAGTTGGCAAACTCAATCCCCCAGGCTTGTTCAAAGCTTGGTATGTCGAGCGTTGACTGACACAGTAAATCGTGGATGGCTGCGCGTCTGAGTTCGTCATCACGCGTCATGACTAAGCCCTTTGCAAGCGGCAGTTGTTGCTGATCAAGCGCGTTGTAATAAGCAGGCAAGTCTCGATAATTTTGTGCGTAGGTGTCACCGATGCGGCTAATCGCCGACACCCCAAGCGCAATCAGATCGCAGTCCGCTTGTGTGGAGTAGCCTTGAAAATTGCGTTGCAAGGTACCGTGCTCAAGTGCTAGCGCAAGGTCGTCTTCGGGTAGAGCGAAGTGATCCATCCCGATGTAGACATAGCCTGCCTCAAGCAATGTGGTCACAGCGAGCTTAAGCATGGCGAGCTTTTCGGTCGCACTAGGCATATCAGCGCTTTCGATGCGTCGCTGTGGGATGAAGCGTTCAGGCAAATGAGCGTAGCTGTATAGCGCGATCCGCTCAGGTCGCCACGTTAAGACTGTGCTGAGCGTGGCTTGCATCGTGCGAACAGATTGTTTGGGTAAGCCGTAAATCAAATCCAAATTGATCGAGCGATAGCCAAGAGCGCGACCTTTTTCCAGAACAGCTTGTGTGAGCGCAGCAGGTTGCAGCCGATTAACTGCTTGTTGTACCGCGAGATCAAGATCCTGCACGCCAATGCTCATGCGATTAAAGCCATGAGCCGCCAGCAATTCGAGTGTGCCGTCATTGAGTCTACGTGGATCAACTTCAATTGAACATTCTGCGTCAAGCGTAAAGGCGAATGCTTGTTTGAGCATCTGCATCAGGCGACTGAGTTGAAGATTGGTTAAAAAGGTTGGTGTGCCGCCGCCTAAGTGCAGTTGTGTGACTGTAGGCGCGACTGAAAACTCGGCACGTACTAGGGTGATTTCGAGCTCAAGGTAATCAAGGTATACGTCGGCACGGCCGCGATCTTTGGTGGCAATCTTGTTGCAAGCGCAGTAATAGCAAACCGTATCGCAAAAAGGCAGATGCACATACAAAGAAAGCGCGGCACCTAGACGCGCACTTTGACGGTTATGCAGAGCAGTTATATATTGCGCCGCGATCGGCCCTTCGCTGAAGCGATCTGCAGTGGGGTACGAGGTGTAACGCGGGCCACTGCCATCGTAGCGAGCGATTAGCTTGGGATCAAATTCAACTTCAGCGAGGTGGGTGTGTTGATGGGGCATGAGAGTATTTAAGCTGAAGCAACGACTGGAGAATGACGCAATACTTCCAGCTCTAGTTCTGCGGCCGTATGTATATTTTTAAAACACGTTGTCGTGAAATCAAGCGCTGCAGGAAAGGTGCCATACAGCAAGTACTCAATCAGTTCGCGTACCGAGCGCACCGCTTTACCAAACGGAAGTGTTCCTGCACCTCTGAAAAACAAACCTTTCTGCACATTGCCTTTTAAGGCCGATACCAATTTCAAATCAATACAAAACTGACCAATCTTCGCTAAACCATCGCGCAGGCCGCATTGAGTCAGGCAGTCCATGCGCTGAGCACAACGGCGCGGGTCGGCCTTGGCGCAGGCTTGCATGTGGGGCTCGTGGCGCTGATATTGCTTCAACCAGTGGGTCGACACCGCGCGGGCGGGCAGGCCAGCGACGCTAATGAATTCGACCATGTTTGCAGGGGTTGCGTTGATCAGCACGCGCTTGAACTCATCGTGCGCGTCGCCCTCTTGCGTGACGGCAAAGGCGGTGCCAAGGTGCACGGCACTTGCTCCGGCGCCCAACCAATGACGAACTTTTTCGTGCGAGTCAATGCCACCGGCCAAGATTAAAGGCGGCGCATCTTTGCCTAGACCAAGCTCAGCAAAAAGGGCTTGGCAATCGTTTAGTACCAAATCAAATTCAAAGCGTGGTGCGTGCAGATCTTCGACCTTATTAGCCCCCAGATGGCCGCCAGCATGACCGGGATGCTCAATCACAATGGCATCTGGGCAGCGCCCTTTTTTAAGCCATTTTTTCATCACAATCGCCACACCACGGCTTTCAGACAAAATAGGCACCAAACCCACCTTCGGAAAATCAGCCACCATCTCTGGCAAATCGAGTGGCAGGCCTGCACCCATCACTAAAACGTCGGCGCCGCTTTCGCAAGCTTGTTGCACCAAAGCGGGGTGTTGTCGTACCGCCTTCATGACATTGACAGCGATAGCGCCGTGGCCTTGTGCTATTTGCTTGGCAGCTTTGATCTCACGATCAAGGGCAATTAAGTTGGCCTGATCGATCTTCTCACGATCGCGGCAGCGCTGGGTTTGTTCTTCAAGGTCGGGATGGTGATGACGCAAATCGATACTGGCGATCGTGCCGACACCATTTTCACGGGCCACGGCCCCCGCAAGTCGGTGAGCAGAGACGCCAACCCCCATGCCACCCTGCACAATCGGTATGAGTGTTTTACCAAGAATATCCAACGTCTTAAACCACATGAGCCCATTCCAAAGTCGATATGACTCAACTTAGTCGGGAATAGGGGGCGGCGACGAGAATCAAATGTGGAGGAGTTGATTTAGAGCAAAGAAAGGCGACAAAAGCTTGAGGCGCGAAAGCCTTTAGCAATGTCGGTCACATTGCCATCCTTAAACGTTGCGAGTCTTTCCGAATGCTATTCCCACAGCAAGATATTAGGTAGTTGTGGATCCAACTTTCTCAGGATGGTGTAGCCCACGCCAGATAATCCTCGAAATAAACCTAAATTGAAAGCCGAGCCGCCAGCATTCCAAGCGTAGTCGCCTTGTTCGTGACGACTTGCAATCACTTGTGCCAACCGCTGATCCGATAAGTCACTCAGCGTGGGTTGTCCCAGTAGCTGACCCGCCTCGGCTAAAAAGTCGATCGTGCCAAGGGTGCCACAACATAATGTGTCAACATGCTGAGGCCAATTGGCGGTTGCGTTTTGTGCGGCATGCTTAATGTCGTCGACTAGCGCTTCTGCCTGCACCTTGCTGATGCGTCGACTTGCAATTCGAGCTAGACCAATACCGATTGCGCCATGACACCATTGACTGGGCCAGGCGACCCCGTCTTCGCTAATGCGTAAATCTGGCCAGTTTAGAGCACCTTCGTTGTAACAGCTCAGTTCGTATGCTAAGCACTCTTGGGCGGCTTGAGCAAAATCATCGCGGCCGGTAGCGCGGGCCAAGCTTGATAAGGCATAACCGAACCCTGCAGCACCATGCGAAAAACCTGTTAAAGGTGTTTGGCCCATTCCAAGCCCGACCCAACTGCGCCTACCGCTTTCACCAAGCCGCGGTTGACCTAACAAATACTCGCCGCAGGCGACTGCGCGAGCTAATACGTCTTTTGTGTCAGTTTTACGGTACAGCGCCAAGAGTCCAAGAATACCTCCAGCGCTGCCCGCAATCACGTCCAATGAGCGATCAGCCGAGATTAATTCGTTGGTGAACAGCGCTGATGCAGCTACGGCGTCTTGTAGCAAAGCTGGCTCAGCAAGCAGTTCTGAGACGACCGTCAGTGCATAGATCACTGACCCAAGGCCACTCGCACCTCCAATCCCCAATCCCCTAGCCCATCTCGGTGCCGAGGGCTGTGTCATTTGTCGCCTGGTTGCTGCCAGAGCGTTGAGTGCAAGGGTACGACTCACTGGATCATTTGCGACACGAGCGTGGGCGGATAAAAACACAGCAATACCACTTGAGCCATTGTATAAATCGGCCCCCAACGTGACGAGCTGCCCAACCGCTGAATCCCCTAGCCAGTCAAGGCCAACCCAAGCCGCACTGTTTTCGTTGATCTTGCCGTGTTGCCTGATCGTTGCGGCAATTCGCGTAGCTTCTGTTGCCAAAGCGTCTTGGCCTAATGTTGACGCTGCTTGTTTAAGTTTGCGTTGAAATAAATATTTATCCTTGATATTGCTATCAGAACGTGAAATAAAACTGGTACTAACCTTGATGATCTCAACTTGATGTTTAATCTCGATCGCAGACCATTGATTCAAGCGCTCGGTTGCTCGTTCAAGCCCCGGTATCGCACCGGTGCGAGTTTGATGGCCGGTAACGGCACTCACCGCATCGTCATCGCTTGGCGAAATAAAGTACGGTATATTCAGATTGATTAACGCTAGCCGTTCTGCCTCTTGCAGAGGCCACAGTAGGTCATCTTCAACATCCCAGTCAGCAAGTCTAGATGCAAACTCTGCTTGTGCGCTCCAGGTCACACCATCGCCCATGTTGCGGTGATCTTTAAGCCTTTTCGACAACATGTCGTAGAACCTTGTATTGCGAATCACCTTGCGCACAGGCAACTGTTTGAAGGCGTCAAGCAGATTGTTCGCGCCGTTCGCATCACGCTGTCTGAGTAAAAAGTGTGAATATTGCTCAAATCCCTCAATAAACGCCCTTAAATAATCACCTAGTTGTGAATACTTGCCATTGATGTGCGCAATATTTGGGGCGCGTGCTGAATCGTTAGAGACTTGCATCCAACGCATACCATCTGTGTTCGCGTTTTTCCAAACACCGATCGGCCCGCTGCCTTTGACTGCATTTAGCCCTCCAGCGTCATAAATCTGATTATTAGGGCTTTTGGTGTATGACGGCAACAGCCCAACCATCAACACTGAATTCACTACTATGCGGTTTGCCTCAATCAGTGCCGAAGTTTCAGGTGTTTGCTGTTCTGTTTCAGGCGTAGAAGCCTGCAAAATCATTTCTAAATCAATCGGAACCGGGTGTGCCCCATGCGCCAGTATGTTTTCGTAATGCATATCACTGCTGGCAAACAAATGAAACACTGCTAACCAGGCACCCGAGCGACGGTAAAAGAGTTCGATTTCTTGTAATGACTCACAAGAGGTATGTTCGATAAACTCCGTCCATCCATAGTCGCGACAGGCGATGGTCTTAACTGGCTTTAGGTCAACAGGAGGTGCAGCAGCGTTAAACCTCACGATCAGGTCATGCCACGCCGCATCTACACGCAAATCTTTCGGTTTGTAGACAAGCTTGGTATGGTCATCAAACGTAATGATTTGAACCGAATGGCCGAAATTATGCGGATCAGATAAGCCACCGCTAATCGTTTGCACGCTCACGCTCGGTGCAGAGTGCGTAATTGCAGTTCTGATTCTTGTCAGGTCAGTATGCAGTCGGGTGATCAGCTCAGCCGTGGTATCGATCCATTGCCTGACGATTGTGGCCGTTACGCGCAGTAAAACCGGTTTCTCTGTAAAGATTGCCGTAAGCAGAGTTGCCCTGAGCTCTTCAATAAACTGATCAAAGCGCTCTGTACCTTCTGTACCAGTTGATGAAGTGAGTTTGTCGTCTGGCGTATGTTTTTTTAGGATCGCTACAAACTTGCTATAGAGCAAGGGTGCGTACAAATCTGTCAAAAGTTTTAATAGCCTACAGCGTAAATCTGACCGGGCAGACGCCTTCAATACAGCGAGCGCCTGTGGTGTTGTCTGACTGATAACGTTTGTCTCGGCAACCTCAACGAGAGCATAAAAAAGTTTCTCGAAGGGTTGGGCCTCTGTACTCTCAACAAACAAAAGCGCGCCACTGCCAAGTTTACCGATTAAGGCTTGATACGCCCATTGCGCATCGACAAACCATTGAGGTTGTGGTGCGTCTGGCGAATATTTGACCTCTGCGAATCTAGGTAGGACTCGATCAATAGACAGCGTGTCACGACTGAGTCGTTTAACGAATAGACTCCAATCGCCGCTTGAAGCAGAGCGACACCACGCAGCCAGTCTCAACGCCGCACGATCGGTGCTCTCTTTCTGACCGACTTGTGGCTGGTAGCCAAGACCAAGCAACTCGTCAATCGTTGCGGCGTTTGTCAGTATGAAGTGCAAATCAAAGGCCATCTATATTTTTGAGCTCGCTTGACGTTTGCTGCCAACTATCGAATCGCACTAAAAAGTGAGTTGGTCACATTACCCTACCCAGCTCCCCGACTTGCCCCCATACTTTTCAAGCAACTTAACCGCATCAATCACCATGCCACGAACAACCGCTTTGAGCATGTCGTAGATGGTGAGTAAGCTGATGGTGGCAGCGGTGAGGGCTTTTATTTTGACACCGGTGCGCCCGACGGTTTAGGTATTTAAAGCAATGCACGACAAGGGGTAAAACTTTATGAGCCCTGATCCTGCTCGGTTAATGAAAGGATACTGTTGTACTGAATACTATCACTTGTTGGGACAGGATTGGGACAAGATTAGGACAACAATTTTGTACAGTTGTGCCACCGGTATTTGAGTCTGTTTGTTTCACCGGCATTAGATTTTATTGAAGGATGACATTTGACAAAAATGCTAGTTGAGATTTCAACGCATACCCACCCCTTGGTCATTTCGGACGATGCTGCTCGGGCTTGTTGATGTGGACGTTAAAAAACCACCCGAAGGTGGCTTGTACCCAAGTGGCTATGGGTTACCGGCGCAGCAGAAACTAACAGCCATCGCTTGGCAGTAACAGCCGAAGTCGGTCGTTAGATGTCACTCATTGAACGTGACAGGCCCATCCTGCACACGTCCATAAAGTCCATCCCCCCTGCGCACCAGCAGTCTGCTCCAGAGCTTCATCAGAGACATCCTGTACAACAACTTCATCCAGTTCAATATTCATATCTGACTCCAAGGTCTAAGGTTGCCGGCGCAGCGATTGCTAACACCAGTCACAGGCATTTCAAGAATCCCGCTTCTTTTTAAAGCTTATGTTTAATGGCTGTCAACCATTATTTATGTTATTTGTGCGCCTTTGTCAGAATTGGGCGCAAGGACACCAGAAGGCAAAGCAATGGTGGCGAAGCAGCGCATACATGGCATGAGAATTGACATACTCCCCGTCCTTTCCGAGTGAGCGGCAGTCATCGACTGAGGGCGGGGAGGATGTCAAACCTTGTGCAGCAGCAGATTTAAAACCCAGAAGTTAGTGACTACTATCCCGTCACCCAACTACCCGACTTGCCCCCATGCTTTTCAAGCAACTTCACCGCATCAATCACCATGCCACGATCAACCGCTTTGAGCATGTCATAGATGGTGAGCAGGCTGATGGTGGCGGCGGTGAGGGCTTCCATTTCGACGCCGGTGCGCCCGACGGTTTCGGCCGTAGCAGTGCAGGTGACAGACGAGCTTGTGGCATCGCTGACAAACTCGACAGTGACGCGCGTCAACGGAATCGGATGGCAGAGTGGGATGAGCGAGCCTGTTTGTTTGGCACCCATGATGCCTGCTAAGCGAGCGATGCCTAATACGTCGCCCTTAGCTGCGCTACCTGCAGCAAGCTTCGCAAAAGTAGCTGGCAGCATGGCGATACGGCCTTGCGCCACGGCACGGCGATGTGTTTCAGCTTTGGCTGAGACGTCAACCATGTGCGCTTGCCCTGCGGCATCAAAGTGTGTGAAGTTGTCTGTCATGCTTGGTCTGCCGCGTCTAAGTGTGTGAGGTCGGCTGTCATACCGGGTCTGGGGTATCAAAGTATGCGAGGTCTGCTGTCATACCGGGTCTGGAGTGTCAAAGTATGCGAGGTTTGTTTTCAGGTTTGGCCTTTCGGCTTCAGAGATTCAAACATCTCCATCGTATTGAAATTACTGAAGGCGGTTGCGTCTTCAAAGTGCACTGCGCACGCGCCTAAGTGATCAAGCCACTTGATTACAGAGGCCTGTTGTTCGTCTAGATATTTTGCGAGCCAAACTGCGGCAGAGGGGCGCAGCAGGCAACAGAGAGGCTGCGGGCCGTCGTGGGTGACTGCATAGGCGGCAAGGGCGCTCGAGTTTTCTGTTAACGCTCGTTCAAGGCGTTCGTATAAATCAGGCGGCAATAGTGGCGTATCGCACGGTATGACCAGCAAATTATTTTTTTTGCAGCGCATGAGCCCCGCTTCAACCCCTGCAAGCGGGCCCGCAAAGTTTGCGCGCTCGTCGGTGACGACGATATGTCCTGTTTGCTTGTAAGCATCGATGTTGCGATTGGCGCTAATCAAAATACGCCCCGGGGGGGGTGTCTGTGCAGCAAGGCAAGCCAAGGCATGCTCGATCAACGGCAGCCCCTGGTGCATGACCCAACCTTTGTCGCGCCCCTCGAGGCGGATACCTCTGCCGCCGGCGAGGATGAGTGCGTCGTATGCTACGCCAACAGTTTTATGTTCAGTGTGACTAGGTTCGCTCATCATGCTTCACTTAGATCTCAGTTGGGTTGTTGGCGGATCTTGCAGCTTGAAGGTTGTTGGTGGATCTTTCTGTTTGAGGATGAAGGGTTGCGAGTTGACTTCGCCACTTAAGTCAGTGATGAGCCGTTATTGCTGTTTAAGGGTTGGGTGCGGGGTGTTGCGCTCCCCAACGCGCCGCGGCGTGATCGTCACTGTCGCGCGCTTCAATCCAGCGCGGGCCCTCGGGGGTCCATTCTTTTTTCCAAAAGGGCGCTTCGGTTTTCAAATAATCCATGATGAAGGTGTTGGCCTCATAGGCGTCACCACGGTGTGCACTGGCCGTGAGTACCAGCACAATTTGATCGCCTGGGTACATTTTACCGACGCGATGCACCACACGAGCGGCTTGCAGTGACCAGCGGCTTTCGGCTTGCTGCACAATGTTCATCAACGATTTTTCGGTCATGCCGGGGTAGTGCTCAAGCTCAAGGGCTACCACATCGTCGGCCAGATTCAGGTCGCGCACCATGCCAATAAAGGCAACTACGGCGCCAACACCATGATCGCGTTGCACAAGCTGTTGGTGTTCGTGACGCAGATCAAAGTCTTCAGTTTGCACAGCGACAGACAAACGGGCGCTCATTGCGTTCCTTCCTTCACGATATTGTTCTTGATCGTAGTCAAGGCTTCACCGCTTAAGGCAAACGAGGACATGATTTGGTCGAGTTGCGACATCGTTGCTATTAGCGCTTAACACTAAACGGTCTCGCATTTTTTAGCCACCCGTCACAGGTCTAAAAATCGCAACTTCAGCACCTTCAACCAGCGCAGTCTGTTGCGACACCATCTCTTGGTTCATTGCCACTCTAAACGCATATTGACCGCCTAGCGTCTCTTGCCAGACGCCACCGCGCGCACCAAGGTGTTGCATCAGATCGGCGACGGTATGTACGCCTTCAGGCGCGTGCACAGCCTCTTCAGCGAGGCCGAATTTTTCGCGCAATTGGGCAAAGTACAAAACCTTTAAGTGCATGGTGGATGCTTAATGTAAGAGTTCAGACAACGAAAGATACCGCACTTTGTCGCCTTTGGTGATGACTGTTTCGGGTGCGAGGTCAACCAGCCCATCAGCCCAGGCCAAGCTGCTCATGACGCCTGACCCCTGATTGGGCCACAGTTGTAAGGCCGGTTGGCCGCTCGCATCTTGCTCGAGTTTGACGCGCAAAAATTCACGACGCTTGTCTGGGCGTGGCCAGTTAAAGTCGGCCGTTGCGGTGAGGTAGCGCAGTGGGGCCTCTTGCGCGCCCATGCGTTTGAGCAAAAAGGGGCGTGCCATTAACAAAAAAGTCACGAATGAGCTGACAGGGTTGCCGGGCAGGCCAATAAAGTCTGCAGCGCCGACCTTGCCGTACGCTAACGGTTTGCCTGGTTTCATTGAGATTTGCCAAAGATCCAGCGAACCCAGCGCCTGCACCGCGCCCTTGACGTGATCTTCTTCGCCCACCGAAACGCCACCACAGGTAATGATCACGTCGTTCTCAGAGGCCGCGCGTTGCAACGCCTCACGCGTGGCTTGAGCAGAATCGCGCACAATGCCGTAATCGGCGATGGCGCAGCCAAGTTGCTTGAGCAGACCATTGATGGCGTAACGATTGCTGTTATAGATTGCGCCAGGTGCCAAGGGCTGGCCAAGCTCGGTTAGTTCGTCACCAGTAAAAAATACACCCACTTTTAGCCTGGCAAAAACTGACACACTTGCGACGCCGATTGACGCGAGCATGGCGAGATGTTGCGCACCCAAGCGCTGTCCGGCAGCCAGTACGAGGCCGCCCTGAGTAATGTCTTCACCCTTACGACGAATATGTTGATATAGCCGAATGGGCTGGGTCAGTTTGATCGCGCCGTTCTCGTCTTGAGTGTTTTCTTGCGGCACGACAACATTTGCACCTTCAGGGATCGGCGCACCGGTAAATATGCGCGCAGCGGTGTTGGCGGCTAAGGCGGTGCCGGTTTGCCCTGCGGCAATGCGCTGCACCACTGCGAACGTGTCAGGTAGGGCGTTGCTATCGGCAATGTGCAAAGCATAGCCATCCATCGCTGAATTATCAAAGCCAGGTACATTCAGCGGCGAGGTCACAGCCTGTGCCAACACCCGGCCTTGAGCCTGCAGCAGAGGCAGGGTTTCGATACTTGTTAAAGGCGATGCAGCAGTTAGCAGGCGCTCGCGCGCCTCTTCAAAGTTCAGTAGATTGGCTCTGGGTTTCATAACTCAAGACACACGGTGACGAATCCCGCTAGTGTACGGTGACTCGCGGGGTACGTTTAGCCGCCTGTTTGCGACATAAAGCGAATGATCTTAGTGGGCGCTTCGAGAAACTCGTGACGCTCGGGTTTGAGCTCAATCGCTTCACGCAGCGCTTGCTCAAGATCTTCGTCGCTAATGCCAGCGCGTAACAGGGGGCGAATCTCGAGTTTTTCTTCCTGGCCTAGGCACAAGTAAAGTGTGCCATCAACCGACAGCCGTACGCGATTACAGGTGGCACAGAAGTGCTGACTAATAGGGGTAATCAGACCAATCTGACCACGACCGTCTCTCGTACGCCAGTAGCGCGCGGGCCCGCCCCCCATTTCTTTGATTTCAGGGATCAGATCAAAACGTTCGCGCAGACGATCAAGAATTGGCCCTAACGGAGCGTAGCTTGATTTCAGGCCGGTACTGCCCATGGGCATGGTTTCGATCAAGCGCAAAATAAAACCGCGATTGATACAGAACTCGGTCATGGCTTCAACTTCGTGCTCGTTGACGCCCGGCATCACTACCATATTCAGTTTGATCGGAGAAAACCCCGCGGCTTCAGCGGCGGCGAGGCCCTCCATCACATCGTCAATCGAATCGCGACCAGTGATCTGGGTGACGCACTCGCGCGTCAAACTATCCAAGCTGATGTTCAAACGCGACACTCCCGCTGCGCGCAGTGCCTCGGCATGTTTAGGTAATTGCGTGCCGTTGGTGGACAGCGATAAATCACGAATGCCTGGCAGGGCGCTAATGCGCGCTGCGAGTTGTGGCAAATTACGACGCAGTAGTGGTTCACCGCCTGTGAGGCGTACCCGCGAAGTGCCTAAACGGGCAAACGCACCGACGACACGTTCGATTTCGTCGAAGGTTAGCCAATTTTTTGGCTCTTGGTAGCCTTTGAAACTTTTTGGCAGACAGTAAGTGCACTTCATGTCACAGCGATCAGTCACTGACAGGCGCAGGTACTCAATGCTACGTCCGAAGCGATCGATTAAAGGTGCGGGTGTCTGAGTCATAGTGTGAAATCGAGCCAGTAAGTCGTGCAGATATATCCGTAGAATTACTGTACTCTTAATTTGAGCTTTGGTGCATGGCGACCCTGAGGGTAATCGGGTTATCCAACAACCTAGTGTTTGAAGGGCGCTCGAGTCACGCTGGGTAAAGGGTTGTCGCGAGGCGTAGGTCAGATGTCGTTCTTAGGGGTTTAAAATTAATAAGCCATTGATTTTATTTATATTTTTGTTAACTTATTCTTTGCAATCCAGTGCGAAAGACGCACGTTTGGCGGTTGCCAGCAATTTTGTCAATACCGCACAAGTCCTAGTACTTAAATTTTCAGAGCAAACCCCCTACAAAATCTCGATCAGTGCGGCCTCAACCGGTAAGTTTTACGCTCAGATCCGTCAGGCGGCCCCCTTTGATGCGTTTTTATCGGCCGACCGTCAGACCCCTGAGCGCTTGGCCAATGAAGGCTTCGCAGTGAAGGACACCCTGTTTGACTATGCTCGTGGCCGCTTAGTGTTTGTGAGCCAGGCCCCAAGCGCGACCGCACCGGCTGAACAGCTGCTACGTCAAGCGCAGTTTAAAAAACTTGCGATGGCGAACCCCGAGTTGGCGCCTTACGGGTTGGCCGCAAAGCAAACACTCGAGGCGCTGGGTTTGTTGCCCAAGGTGCAAGCGCGTTTAGTCCTGGGTGAAAACATTGGCCAGGCCGCTCATTTTGTCTTTAGCGGTAATGCAGACGCTGGTTTGTTGCCACGTGCGTTTGCACTTGAGACACCCGAACAAAAAAAGCTTTACCAAAACAGTTGGTTGGTGCCTGAGTCGTTGCATCAGCCAATTATTCAAACGGCGGTGTTATTGACCCGAGGTCAACATAACAAGGCTGCAAGGGCGTTTCTGCAGTATTTGCAACAGCCCGAAGCACAAGGCATTATTGCAAGCCATGGCTACAACTAAATTCTGCGGCGTTCTGCGATGACGGCGATTTTGGCTGCCCTGTGGGTGACTCTTAAGCTTGCAACCCTCACGACGGTGATTTTGTTGCTGCTAGGTACGCCACTTGCCTGGTGGCTGGCCCGCACGCGTTCACGTTTTAAAGCGCCACTCTCTGCAATTGTGGCGCTGCCGATGGTCTTGCCGCCTACCGTGCTCGGATTTTATTTATTGGTCATGTTGGGCCCAGAGGGGCCCCTCGGTCAGTTGACGCACGCCATAGGTTGGGGCTCTTTAGCATTTACGTTTTGGGGTTTGTTGTTGGCCTCGGTGCTGTATTCGTTGCCGTTTGTGGTGCAACCCCTTCAAGCGGGTTTCGCAAGTTTGGATACGTCAATCTTGGATGTTGCGGCAACGTTGCGCGCGTCGCCTTTTGATCGTTTTAAAACGGTCGTGATCCCGCTGTGTCGCCCGGCGTTTATCACTGCGACCGTCATGGGCTTTGCGCACACAGTGGGTGAGTTTGGTGTGATCTTGATGGTGGGCGGTAACATCGAAGGTGAAACGCGCGTGTTGTCGGTGCTACTCTACGATCGTGTCGAAGCAATGGCCTACGAGCAAGCCCACTGGTTGGCCGGTGGGCTATTGATCTTTTCGTTTGTAGTGTTGTGCCTGATGCAGTGGTATGGCCAGCGGCTGTCGCACCAGACGGGTGAGACGCGATGAGCGACCAGTCGTCATCACTCTTTAAGCAGGCAGATCAAAAGCTTGAACAACAGCCTGAGCTGATTCAGCGAGCGCCTGAGCAGCCCGAACAGCATCCTGCTCGCATTGATGACGCGGATCAAAGTTATGACAAACGGCCGCTCGCTCTGACACGTGCTGATGACGATCATGGCATCGACTTAAGTTTGAAGCTTGTACGCGGGGGCGAGGCGGCCTTTGAGTTATCGGTTGATTTAATGCTCCCCTCCTCAGGCACGACAGTTATTTTCGGCCCGTCTGGCGGCGGCAAAACGACCATTTTGCGTGCCATCGCTGGGCTAGAGCCCGACATTAAGGGCCATATCCGTATCAAGCAACAAATCTGGCAGGCGCCGGGCGTGTTTGTACCCGCGCACCAACGGCGTGTTGGCTTCGTGTTTCAGCATTCGGCGCTACTGCCGCACTTGTCGGTCGAGCAAAACCTGCGCTACGGTTGGCAACGGGTGGGCGGCACAGCGGCAGAGTATGCCCAATGTGTTGAGCAGCTTGATTTAGCGCCACTGTTGCAGCGAGCGATCGGTCAATTATCGGGTGGCGAGCGCCAACGTGTTGCGTTGGGCCGTGCGCTGCTCACACGCCCTGACATTCTCTTGCTTGACGAACCTCTGGCGGCCCTTGATGCTGCGCGTCGCTCTGAGATTTTGGGTGTGCTCGAACGGCTCAAGCAAACCACGACCATCCCGTTTTTATATGTTACCCATGCGGTCGATGAGATGTCGCGCTTGGCAGATTATTTAGTGTTGATGAAAGGCGGAAGGGTGCGTCAGGCGGGCCCGGCACTAGAGGTGATGAATCATCCTGATGCACCGCTCGCCTTGCGCGACGATGCGGGCGTGGTGGTGCAGGCGACAGTGCAGCAGCGCGACGCGCATGGCTTACTCACGCTGCAAAGCCCAATGGGCACGCTGTACGCGCATGGCCCTGCTCACGCGGCGAGCGATCGTTTACGTGTTCGCATCCATGCCCGCGATGTTAGCTTGGCACTCAGCCATCATACCGATACCAGTATGTTAAATATTTTGCCCGTCACCGTGCTTGCGCTACGAGACGGCGCAGGCGGTCAGGCCTTGATTGAGTTGTCTGCAGGTAATCAACCCGAACAACGCTTGCTAGCAAAGATTTCGCACGCGTCAGTGGCTCGCCTGAAGGTCGAACCAGGTGTTGCGCTTTGGGCGCAGATTAAAGCGGTGGCGTTACTGGTTTAGCGTTGCAAGTGGACATGATTTGTGAAGTAATGGAGTAGTTTTGCGAATAACAATTGGAGGGTAGACGCGTTTAAATCGCTGCTCTGCAATCCTCTTAGCCGGCAAGTAGCAACTTGACCGCAATAGTTATTGTGCATACAATAAATCTTGCTATTACCTTCGATCCTAACAAAGACATAAGCAACTTCGAAAAGCACGGGGTGCATTTGTCGTCCGCCGAATTGTTCGATTGGAACTCTGCTTCGACTTGGCCAGATACGCGTCAAAGCTACGCCGAGAATCGTCAGATTTCCCTTGGTTATATCGGTGAGCGCCTGTGCAATGTTGTTTATGTTGATCGCCTGTTCATACGCAGAATCATCAGTCTGCGCAAAGCCAATCAACGAGAGATCAACCGTTATGCCCAAACTTAAGCCTGGCACAATTATCCCCACCGCTGATGAAGAAGCGGTGATCCAAGCGGGTATCGATTCCGATCCTGACGCCTATTCGCTCACGGACGCTGAATGGGTGGCTGTACAGCCTTTTGTAAAAATGGGTCGGCCAAAAGCTGAGATCACAAAAGAAAGAATCACGATTCGTTTGTCTAGAGACGTACTGTCAAGTTTTCGGGCAACAGGTCAGGGCTGGCAGACCAGAGTCGACGGCGCTCTGCGCCAGTACATTTTGGAGCATCCCCTGCTCGGATGATGGTTCTAAGTCGCGGCTCGCGCGACGCGTTAACTAGCTTGTCTTTTTCATGACTAGCAAGCGTTGCAGAGCCTCTTCAATGGGCAAAGGCGATACAAAATCTAACGCCGCAAATGGGTTTTGCTGTGAGTAGACGACCAAAAGCGAAATGAGCGCCAACCATAGCAGCATAAAGTTTGCAAAAATTTGCATGGGTCGTTTAGAAATTGCGCTCACTGTTAAAACAGCCACTGCCACAGTTAATAAAAAAAGAACCAATCCCAGTCGAGGGTAGCCGATCGTATAACGACTGGCCTCGGCACGGAGCAAACGTTGCTCTCTGAGTCGATTTGTCAGCGAAACAACTTGGCCCGTCATCGGCCCGCCCATAAGCTGCTGGTTTTGGGGGTTCGCGGCCATATCAGATATTCTAGTTAAGGGTCCGAGGGCGGAGGATTCGTTTGTACTAAAGGAAGCGCCAGACATGCGACGCATCTCAGGCCACTCTTTGCTCAAGACGTCTTTGGTGTACTGTTGCACAGCGGCCATCAAGGGGGCTCCGACCTGCTGGTCAAGGTTTAAAGAGATTCGCCCAAGTGTGCGCATCGCGTCAGCCTCGACCATGATGGCGCCTCGCGCCCGCAAATGCACCTGAGCGACGTCGCTAAATACAAACGCTAGGCTCAGCGACAAAAAGATTACGCTCCCGACATTGATGTTCTGGAGGCCGCCAAACATGTCAACCAACTTTGCATGCCAAATCGGGTGAAACGTTACGTAGGCAATGAAAAAAGAGAGTAATAAAGCGAAAGCCGTTAGCCCAAATGCTAGTGAAAAAAAGAATGATATGGTCATTTAAACTTTGCCTTTTTGGGTCCGCGAGCGCTAAAGGCCATTCCTAAGCGTCGAGATGAGCATGAATTAGACTTAGCTTTTTCGCAGTGATTCGCCTCTAAATCGCACGGATGATTCTCGCAAGGCATTTTTAGACAAAAAAAATACGCAAACTTGCACGGGGTTTAAGCAACGCCGTTCAGTTCGCGTCTATCTCTATCTTGAGCGGGCAGGTGGCGACTTCCTAACCAGTTTAGCCCCAAAGATCAGTCATTGCGCCAGGGCAGTTCGTCTTGTTCGTTGGGTGATCTGCCATGGGTGCCTAGATTGACGACCTGTGCCGAATCAATATTGCTTTTAGAAGGGGATTGTGGCCGCTGAAAGACGCTTGGATGCTCTTGCTCTTGGTAATTAATGGCTAAGCAGGTCGTAGAGCAGGGTAGTGGGCAGACTGCGCGTAAACTGCTGACTGTGCTGATCCGTTCAAACACCCCGACAGTCAACTAGGCGGGCGAATCGTCCGCATATTCCGATTAAAACAAGCATCGTCCATGGCCAGCCGAACTTGATGCCCGACCCCCAGTATCCCACAGCACTGCAGAACTCTATGGTCTTCAAAGAATCTTGGCTTTGTGAGGCGCTTCGTCTGAAAGAAGCGCAATGGGGGCAGCTCGATGATCGTGCCGCCTCGGTGCGGGCAGCGCGCGAGCCGACCGCAGCCCGGCAAATTTCGGCGCGGGCCAACGCGCTGGGTGAAACCGCCGGTGTTTCGTCAGCGCTTGGGCGTGTGCAGTCAGCCCTTTGGGTTGCCCTCAGTGTTTTGTTGGGGGGCGCTGTGCTGGCGGGCGGTAGCGCTGTTTCGGCAGCACTGGGTGCAGGGCTGCAGCCGGTGAATGTGGTGTCTGCACTCGTGGTGTTGTTGGGCATCAATCTTTTGAGTCTGACCCTATGGCTGCTGAGCTTGATCCTCGGGGTTGGCTCGGGCGGTGGGCTTGCGCATGGTTGGCAATGGCTGGTTCGCAAACTTGTCACCGGGCCCGAGGTTGCATTAGCTGGGCAAGCCTGGTGGTCTCTTTGGCAGCAAGCGGGTGGGCTGCGCTGGGTGCTTAGCAGCGTGACGCATGCGTTTTGGCTCGTGACTAGCCTGACAATGCTTGCGGTACTTTTTTTCACCCTGTCGACTCGACACTTCAGTTTTGCCTGGGAGACTACGCTCTTGTCAGCCGACAGCTTTGTCGCCTTGATACAATTCTCGGGCGCTGTGCCCCAATGGTTTGGAGTGACGATTCCGGATAGTGAAACGGTTCGCGCAAGTGGTCACTTATCAACAAATTCAGCGCAGGCGCAGACGCTTTGGGCGAGATGGCTTGTGGGTGCTGTGGCCTGCTACGGAGCTATACCAAGGGCTCTGTTACTGCTCGTGAGCCTAGCGATGGTGGCGCGCGCTTTGCCGCGCACTCAACCACAATTGAATTCTCCTTATTATCAGGCTTTGCTGGCAAAGATTCAGCCCGCCGCTTTGTTGCCTGAGGGGCTGCAGCCCCTTGTCGTCAAGCCTGTTTACTCGAGCTCGCGCAAAGATGCCAAGAGCGCAACGCCTGCCATGATCACAGGCATTGAACTCGAAAGCGCGTGGCCACCCTTAGGGCTAGGCGGGGCGAT